>JAISVI010000121.1 GCA_031271665.1 Oscillospiraceae bacterium | reverse complement strand
GTTTTCGTGACGCCGCCCCTGCCCTTGACGGGCTTCCCGTCCTTGCCGAGTACCGCCCTGACCTTTGGGACGCCGCGCTGTAACAGCTTTCCGCACTCTATAAGGATTGTTCCTTTGGGCACTTGTCAATAGGGGACAAAAATATTTTTCTGCCTTACTGCGGTCGCGACATAAGCCGCAACCGCAGTAAATAAGGCAATCGGAAGGGCAGATATTTAATTCTTAGTCTTTGGCTGCAACCTCGGTGCGAATTAACCTTAAAACCTTATCGGTCAAGGTTTCCTTGCTTGTTTTACTGAAATGGATAAACACGTCATAAGTCGTTTTGCCGACCTTCGTTGTCATCTGCGGAATCCCGCCACCGTTTGCAGGGAGTACGGCAGCGCCTTTATCTATCGCGTTCACATATTCCACCCCCTCCGTTCCGGCGTTGTATTATGGCGCGGTTTTGCGCTCTAAGGGCTTTTAAGTCCTCGTTGTAGTCTTTGCCGTGGGGCGGCTCGTTGAACACTGTATACCGCTTAAAAGCGTACTCGCGCCCCAGAATAAGGGCGGCGTCGCGTCCCGGCTTGTCGTTGTCAAGGCAGAACACCAAAGATTTAATCTCTTTATGCTGATTCAAAAAGAAATTCAAAGCGGCGTCGGACGTTCCCGCCAGTGACAGGCGGGTATCCGTTTTCCATGTCCCTGTGCCGCCTGTGGCGGCGTTTACAAGGCTTGCGTGGCTCATTGCGTCTATCGGGCTTTCAAAGATATAAAGCCGCTCCGTGGGAGCGTTAGCCGCCATTATAAAGCCGTACCTTTTGTCGCTCCCCGCGCAGTCTCCGCGAAAAGGAGTGTTTCCGTGAGTGCCGCGCAGACTTGCAAACCGAGCCTTGCCCTGTTCGTCAAAGCCCACAAAGACGATGTTGCCGCGCCTGTCCTCGTAGAGCATTTCTTTTTGACGCAGCCAGTTAATAATCTCGCTGTCAATGCCGCGCTCATTGCGAAGGTAATTGAGTAACCGCAGAGGTATCCCCCTCTTTTCGGGCAGTATTAGGCTTTTCGGCTGTTCGGGGTCAAAACGTGTCGCGGTCGCCGGGGGCGTTGCGCCTGTGATGACCGCCACTGCGGCGCGGAATGTCATCCTCTCGGCTTTCACAAGGTAATCAACTGCGCCGAAGCCCCCTAAGTTATGGCTGTGCCAATACCAAGAGCGGCGGTCATTCTTTACCGCAAGGCTCGTATGCTCGTTACAGCGGTACGCGCCGCCCTTGCGGGTGAACGTGAAACCGTGATATTTCTCTAGAAAGGCGATAAAGTCGGCGTTTTTCGCCTGTTCTATAAGCCTATTATTTATCATTTTGTAATCCCCCTAAAAATTAAAGTTCCATACCGTGGCTGCGCTTGTGTCCCGGCATACGTTGCGGCTCTGCCCTCTGCGATTGCTCGGCCACTTCGGGCGGCGCTTGCATAATGCTTTTAAGAAACGCCATGACCCGCATAGGCGCGTGTTTAATGGCGTCAAGAAACGGCTGAACCCTTTCGGCAAGCCGCTCATACTTCTGTTTCCAAGTGTCGCGCTCACCCTCGACCCGCTTCACCTTTTCGGATAAATCCTTAATGGTGACACGGCTGCTCACACCCTCACGGGCAAAGCCTTTCAGATAGTCAAGCTCGGTAGGCGTGACTACGATTTGGCCTATCAGATTTTTTGCGCCGATGTTTTTAATATCATTCATATCGGCGACAGCATAATTGCGGTCGTCAATCCTCTTGTCGAGGACATTCACTTGCTTGACCCGGTGTTCAACCTTTCGGTCGAGGGCGGCGGCGTCCTTTTCCTTGTCCGCAATCTCGGTATCAAGAGCGGCGGCGGTCTGTTGCTGACGTGCGACCTCGACGGCAAGGGCGGCGGCGCGTTCGGCTTCGGCCTGCGCCCGATCAGCCTCGGCGTCCGCGCGTTCCTTTTCCTGTTTCGCCTTGTATTCAAGCACAGTCAAATGCTCGGCGGTACTGCCGCGCTCACCGCGCTCAAAATCGGTGAAACCCGCTTCTTTCATGTGGTCGTGGAAGTGGTCTTGAAGCCGGGAATAAGCATTAAGAAGTATCGTCTTGCCTTTGGCGGTTCGCATGACCTCGCCGTTATCGTCCAGTTTCATTGTCTTAGGCCACTTTTTGGAATGGCTCACCTGCTTGACGACCTCGCGGAGTTTCCCCGCCAGTTCGGGATTTTTGTTGTTTTTCTTAAAATAGATTTCCTTGTCCACCACAGGCACATAGACCACATGAAGATGATAGTGGTAAACGTCGCGCCCAAGCTGTTCAGACAATGCCCGGTTGCGCTCGTCGGCGTGCATAACTGCCGACAGCACAAACTGTTCACCGCCGATTTCCTCAAGGGCGCAGCGGTAGGCTTCTTCAAAGAAAGAAACGGCGTAGTCATAGCCGCCGTGGTTCTCGAAGTAGGCGCTGTTTATGCCAAAGACAAGCTCGTCAACGATGTTCGGGTCTTTAGAAAGACCGCGAGTGCTGATGATACCCTCGGCCACCATAGCGTCAAAGGTGCGCTCATACCCCTCGGCGCTCGGCTTGAAGTGGACGTTGAGGGCGGCGCGTTCGGGGATAATGTCCTCGTTCATATAGTCGGCGTTCTTGCGCTCGTTGTGCCGCTCTCGCTTGTTAAGCCCGCCGCGCTTGTACTGCGCGTTGCGGACAACCGATTTATCTGTTTTGCTAGCCATGACAAAAAACTCCTTTCTACCGGCGCGAAAAAATAAACCGCGCCCGGATTTGTGACGGCATGACAGCATGACAGCAGTTTTATACACATACCCTCCTTGAAATAAGCCGTCATAAGCTTTCGCTGTGACGGCTGTTTGCCGTGGGGGTATGTGTATATATAAGCCGTCATGCCGTCATGCCGTCATTCGGGTAATCGTTATCGCCCTGTTTTTGCTGTCGCGGTCACGCGCCACGACGATGTTGTTTTCTTTGAATAAGCCATTGTCCTCCAACTTTTTCGTGATGGTGTTCGGGGCGATTCCGGCGTTGGGGTCAAGGGCTTTCAGCGCGGCACAAAGCTCCGTCGCCGTGCCGCTCCACTCGTCTTTTAGAAACTTGTCCACCAACAGGAATAGCCATTCGTCCTTTTCCGCCTGCTCCGCCTTTTTCTCCGCCAACGCGTCGAAGCTCCCCGTGAAAAGCCATTTGCAGTCATCGGGGTCGAACCGCAGCTTGAAACAGAAGCCCTCGGTGTCGCGGTTGGCAATCGTCAGCTTCGCGTCCAGTCCAGTGCGCGTGTCCTTTTCGAGGACAAACACGCCATCCACAGAACCAACCAATCCCATACTGCCCGACAAGGTATTAAGCGGGTCAGGGTCGCTCATCTTGCGCGTGTGGTGAACGAGAAGCAATGTCAACTTGTGCTTGTCGGTGATGCCGCGCAGGGCGGTCATGTCGCGGTAGTCGCAGGCGTAAATGTTCTTGTCAAACTCGGTGTCACGTATGCGCTCCAGCGTGTCGATGATGATTAGCTTTGTGTCGGGGTACTCGGCTAAATGATTGTGCGCCTGTTCGATTAAGCCGCTGTTGATTCCGAACGAGGCTGTTGTCAGTTTCAGCCGCGAGATGTCAACCTCCGCCGCCTTGATTTTGTTCAGCCTGTCCTGTAGGCGTGGGCGGTTATCTTCAAGGGCGAGGTACAAAACATCACCTTGCGCGGAAGAAAACTCCCACAGACTGCCGCCAGTGGCGACGTTCACGCAGAGGTCAAGGGACAGCCATGACTTACCGATTTTGCCGCTGCCCGCGAGGATAAAAAGGCCGTGTGGCAGTATCTTATCCACGGCGAATCCAAGCGGTTCATACTCCTGCGCCATGAGGGTGTTGCCGTCGATGATGTCAAAGACTTTCGGCGCGGTCTGGTTCGTGGGTTCGTTCATAGTGGTTGCTCCTTTTCTGAATGATATTATCTATATAAAAAGCTCCCCGGCGGCGACGTCTTACCGCAGGGGAGCTTGTAAACTTTTCGTTGAGGTTGGCGCTTTTTTGTGCTATACTGTCGGAGGTATTATCGCGCACATTCGCCGGGGACGAAAGCAGGACGGGAGGAACGTTTCACCCGCTTTATGAAAGCGTGTGACCCACTCTGACACTTTCCCGCTTCGCGGGCAAAGATGTCTCGTGGGCGCTGCCGCGGGCTATCGCCGCCGTTGGCGTCGATACGTCCGAACGGACAAGCCGCCGCGTGACCCGCGCCGCTTGCCGTTCGTCTGCTCGTGCTTCGCGTGACCGTCACAGCCTGTCGGCGTGTCGGCACGCTTGCCCGTTGGGTACGGCGGGGGTGGTGGACGTTATGGCAGACGCAGAGTATTTATAGTATCTACGTAAGCTGCGGTTAAGAAGCGTCCGCTTGTTATTATTGGTTCGCCGCCATTGGCAGGGCGGCTTTCCTTTTCTCGTGTTGCTCCTTATTGTAGCCCCGCCGCCGCTCCCGCGCCTGTTCAGTCTTTTTATCCTGCCATGCCCGGTAGATTGCATATTCTTCATCGGTGAGGGGCAAACCCGCATAATGGCGCTTGACGATTTCATTTTGGGATAAAGGTTTCGGCGGCTTGGGCGGCTCGGCGGCTTTGCGCTTATTGCGCCATTCTTTTTGCCATGCGCGGTTGCGTTCGCGTTTTCGGTTGTATTCTTCTAATTCTTCGGGCGTGAGCAACCCCGCTTTCATTCGGGCGGTAAACTCCCGCGCTGCTGCTTTGCGCTGTTCGTACCGCTCCTGTGCGTCCTTTGCCTTTGTATCCTGTTCTCCTTGAAACCGCCGCTTTTCCTCAAGTTCCATCGGCGTGACGATTTCGGCGGGCACTTCAAAGCGCCCGATAAAGTTTAGGTGAATGTCAATCCGCACACGGCGGCTTGCGCCGCGCCCCTCGCCCTCATAGACGGTCACGCGCTCGACAAACTCATTCAGCATAGGCGTGGTCAGCTCCGAGAAGTCCGTGTACCGCTTCACCAGTTCGATAAATCTGTCGGTCTTTAATTTGTCCTCGCCCCATGCGTCAATCCCGGCTTGCAGTTCCCGCATGGTAAGTTCAAGCACGTTCTGTTCGGCGTCGTACTCGTCCATAAGACGCGCGAAATGCCTATCGGACAGTTTGCCCGTGGCGTTGGATTCATACAGCTTTTTTACAAGGGTGTCAAGTTCGGCAAACCGCTTCTTGACTTGCGTTAGCTTCCGCTTGCTGTCCTTAACCGTTTCTTCCTGTTGGACGGCGTACGCTTCGCGTACCCGTTGGACAAACTCCGTTTCATTTTCGCGGACGTACCAACTGATACGCTGTATAGTCGACAGTATCAGCGTTTCAATGTTCTTCGTGGATATATAGTGCATTGTGCAGTCGCGGGTAAGCTGACGGTAGCTCGAACAGATAAAGGCGTCGTCAATGTATTTCTTTTGAACAAGACTTACCCGGTGGGTCATTTTAGAATTGCAGTCCGCGCAATAGAGAAGCCCGGTCAGAGGGTTGGGAGAACCCTCGCGCTTCGGTGGGCGGCGCACCGTTTTCCGCAGACGTTGGGCGTTGTTCCATATTTCTTCTTCCACGATGACAGGGATAGCGCCGTCAAACACATACTGTTCTTCGGGCGCAGTCTTGCGGCTCTTACTTCTCTTGTAGGATTCGCTGACTGTCTTTCCAAGTATTTTACAGCCCTTGTATTCAGGTCTTTTGAGGATATTGCCGATAGTAGACGCTGACCATGCGTAAGGGTCTGTATACGGCACGGAACGGACGGGATGCCCGATTCTTTTCCAATGCTCGGACGGTATCGGGATTTGCTCGGCGCGCAGTTCTCTCCCGATGTCGGCAATGCTCTTGCCCTCGATGATTGACTGAAAGATACGGCGCACAACAACGGCGGCCTCGCTGTCAATAATCAGCTTTTCCTTGTCCTCACCGTTGGGAAGATAGCCGTATGGAATACTGCCCGAACAGCGCAAGCCCTTTTCCATGCGCGACTTGAAAACCGCCTTAATCTTGCGACTGGTATCTGCAACGTAAAATTCGTTGATAACATCACGGAAAATCGACATAATATCAAAGCCGTTTGCGGTGTCAAGCCCGTCCTCGGCGGCGATAAAGCGCACGTTGTATTCCTCGAACGTCCGCTTCAGCAAGCCGACTTCCAACACATCGCGTCCTATACGGCTCTGGTCTTTGATTATGACCGTGGCGACGTTCCCCGCCTTGACTTCCTCGACCATAGCGTTAAGCCCCGGCCTATTAAAGACCGTGCCGGTTACGCCATCGTCTGTAAAATGGCATATATTCTGAAAGCCTTGTTTTCGGGCATAACCCTCTAAAATTTGTTTTTGGTGCGCTATGCTCACACTCTCGTTTTTTTGCTCGTCGTCTTTTGAAAGACGCTCGTACAATGCCGTGATTTTCCCGTTGTTTGGCGGTTTACTCATATGAACACCTCCATAAAAAAATAAGGACTTGAGGATTATCATTTCCTCTGTCCTTATCATACATACCCCTTCGGGTCTGTGATAACATACGAACTGTGCATCTGCATGAGGTTCGGTTTTAACCAGAACCTTGTCTTGCCGGAGCCGGAACCGCCTACAATCAGTACGTTCTTGTTCCGGGCGTACTTAGGGTTCTTCGGTCTGCCCTCCAGCATCAGCGATTCGGTGGCGGTAAGGATGACGTTGTTGTCCGGCGCTGCGTCCATAAACGGCTCTATGTCTTTTCGGCTTCCCCAACGGGCGGAGCC
>JAISVI010000097.1 GCA_031271665.1 Oscillospiraceae bacterium | reverse complement strand
CTCCATATGTGGGAAAAGGTTCTTTACGGATTCCGATCCCAAAAATTGGAGGTTAAACAATGAGACTAAGAAAACGCGTCTTATCCCTTATGCTTGTACTTATGATGACGCTTGCGCTCATTCCTCTGTCCGGCGCGGCCGCAGCCGAAACGGACGACATCACGGGTCACAAGTACGAAGCCGTTATGCGCAAATGGATCGCCAAGGGCTGGATGGCCGGGACGGGCGCGCCCGGCGTCTACAAGCCCGACCAGGGCGTGACGCGCGCGGACTTCGCCGTGTTCTTCAACCACTTCGCGGGTCTTACCGAGGAAAGCCCGGACATCGGCAAATACGCCGACGTGACGGGGTGGCAGGTGCTGCACATGTCCCGCGCTCTTCAGGCGGGCTATTACAAGGGTGACGGCGTAAACCTTATGCCGACACAGCCAATTCCGCAGGAACAGGCGCTTACCTCCGTCGAAAGCCAAGGCTTCTTCCCCGCCACAGAGGACTTGGGAATCCTTGACGCGCTTACCAACGAGGACGCGGTTTCCGATTGGGCAAGGCCGCATGTGGCCGCCGCGCTTAGAGCCTGCTTTGCGCTTGTCGCCAATGGCGAGCTTCTTGCGCAAGACGGACTTACCCGCGCAGAGACGGTCTTCCTGCTTGACTGTGTTCTTAACGACGTTCAGACCTTCGGGTTTTCAACCGAATACACCGGCGGCTCTGTCGGCGGCGCGGTTATCGCGGCGGACGGCGTTACGCTTACCGACACCGCGATAGCGGGCGACCTTGTCATTGACGAGGCCGTTGGCGACGGCGACGTCTGGCTTGACGGCTTAACCGTCGGAGGCAAACTTGACGTGCGCGGCGGCGGCCTTGAAAGCGTCCATGTCAAGGGCAGCAAGGTTGCCGAACTTATCGTTACCAAGGACGCTGTGCGCGTCGTTTACGAGGACGGCACCGAGGTTACTGAGTCGCGCACCGTCGGGGAAGGGTCTACTGTAGTCATACAAAATGGCGCACGCGTTGACAAGATAACGGTTGAATCGGACGCTGTAGGCGCGATTGTCACCGTTGAAAGCGGCGCGCGCGTAACGGACATTGAAGTGTCCGCTCCGGAGACGGAAGTGCTGTTATTGCACGGGGCAAGGGTGGAGACGGTCGCGGTCGCCGAAACTGCCACCGCTGTGTCAGTGGATTTAGAGAGCGGCGCGAGAATCGGAACTCTTAACATGCTTAACGACACCGTGGTAACAGGCGAAGGCGACATTGATACTATTACAATTACCGAAGTTGGCGGCCCCTCCCCGTCGCCCACCGCGACAGTGGCGCCCACGGCCCCGCCCCAGACAGATCCGCCTCCGCCACCTCCCACAGAGCCGCCCCCGCCGCCGGATATATATTATACCGTTACTTGGAACGCCGACGGTGGGACGCCCAGCCCCACACTAACAAGCGTAATAGAGGGCGGGAGCATTGCCCAGCCAACCGCCATGACGAAGGAAGGCTTTGACTTTGGCGGTTGGTACACGGACGCCGCGTTCACGACAGCGGCGGTATTCCCGGTTACAGGCGTTGCGGCCGACATGGCGTTCTATGCAAAGTGGACGCCGACGCCGCCCGACCCCGATGATCTTACCGAGACGGTGACGCTTAATCTGTCCGTGTTCTATAACCGGGACAGAATGCAGTTTGTTGAGGGCGAACCGTGGCTGCCGTATAACGCGGCGGACGGGGAAGAGTATGTTGCCGGGGACTTTAAGCCCGTGTGGGCCGAGCTTCAGGAAAGGCTTAACTTCACAATCGTAGACGCTGTACCCGTTGGTGCGGGCGACACCCACCAAGCGATGGCGGCGCTTGAAACGGCGGATTTTGAAGGCGTGGATATCGTGAACGGGCCGATAACCGACTTTGCGCAGTTTGGTCAGGAAGGACATTTCGTCGATCTTACCGAGTACCTTGACATTATGCCGAACTTCAGCAACTTCCTTGAGGACAACAGCATCGTGGAGACCTCGATAACCTCGGGCGACGGCGCGATCTACTATACGCCGTACTTCGACGGCTACGATGAGATCGAGCGCATGTTCATCTTCCGTGCCGACTGGGTGCGCCAGCTTCTTGACGAAGACGGCCCGTTTGATACCGCCCGCGAGGTGGATACATATTACGAGCCGTATATTGAAGCGCCTTACGACTTCACAGTCGAGGCAGTTACCGCCGACGGCAGCGGCACTCAGACAATCAGAAAGCAGGCAAGCGTAAACGTAATCACCACACAAAACGAACTGCAAACAAAGGACGGGGCAAATTTGGTACAGGCGCTGCGCGACCACATTGACACGGTTTATGCCGGCGTCTACGCAAACCGTTCCGACCTGTTTATCGGACAGGACGCGGCGTATGACGCGGACGAAATGGTCGCGCTGTTCCGCTGCGTGCTTGCCAACACCACCACGCTTACCGGGCAGAGCGACAGGCTAGCCGTTCCGTTCTACCCCCGCTGGTACCAGATGGGGCGCGTCGTTGACCTTCTTGGCCTTTCCATGGCGTTCGGCGTGCGCGGCACAGAGTCCAAAATGGGCTATCTGTATCTGGACGAGAGCGGCGACATGCAAGACGCGCGCTTGGATATTGAGTTCTACGACTTCATCGAGCGCCTTAACTGGATGTACAAGGAAGGGCTTATCCTCGAAGACTTCGACACGCAGGGCGCTACCGGCGGTCTGGGCGGCAATGATCACCGCGCAAGGCTTAATAACGCGAACCTTGGCTTTGCCACCTATGACTACAACCAGACCACCACCGCGCTTAACGACACCGTAAGCGTTTCCGGCTTCGAGCTTCGTCCGGTCATCACCCCCTATGCCGAGTGGGAAGACGGCGAGTGGTATCCGTTCTCGTCCTCTTGGCGCAGCGTGAAAGGCGACGGTTGGGGCATCGTTAAGTCGGTGGAGACAGAAGCGGAAGCAACAGGCGACCCGACAAAGCTGTACCGCGCGCTGAAACTTTTGGACTATCTGTATTCGTCCGAGGGCAACACGCTGATGTCCTACGGCCCGGACGCGTGGATTGACGGCACAATCGAGTACGGCGGAAAGACAGTTCCCAAACTAAGCGATGACGCCCTAGCTGAGTTTGACACCCCCTTTACGGGCGGCAACTATACAAACTACTACCGCCAGTACCTTGGCGGAATGTTCCCGATCGGCTTTGTCAAAGAGCAGGGAATGGAGTATCAGACAACGCACCCTGCCGGGCAATTGGGAATCGAAATAATAAACAACGCCGTAAGGCTTGGCACAATGCGCCACCTAAGGGTTGACAGCGGCGTGACCGCGCCGCAGGATAAATCCATGCCGTCCACCTTCTGGCTTACGGAGGGCGACTATGAAACGCTTAACAGCGAGACAACGGCCTTCCAAAATGCGTGGATAGCAAGCAACACTGATGAAGCCAGAATGATCGTCGTTGACTATATCAAGTACGGTTTTGGTGAGATGACCGGCAATGGGGATACGCTTCTTACCAAGGAGGGACTTATCTCCGATATGATAGACAAGGGCGGCGATACTTACCTGCTCGTATATTCAGACGCCTACGAGAGAATGCCCCAGTAACGCGTCTCTGCCCCGGCGCGTTGCGACAAATAGTACGACTAACTGTGTCGTCAATCTAAGAACCCGCGTGCTTTTCGTACGCGGGTTCTTAGAATTAAATTCACGGGCGGGCGCGCAATGGCCGCACCTGCGGGTGTATGCGCGGTTGTAAATGCGGGCGATTCGTGAATCGCCCCTACAAAACCCTCTTTAGAAAAGAGGGTGCCGTCCGCAGACGGCGGGTGTTTTGACCGTAGGGGACGGCGTCCTCGACGTCCCGTCCTGCCCGGCGCGGGCGAACGCAGTTCGCCCCTGCAATGCGCCGTTTTTGGCGGGGATTATTAGAGGTATTTACATAGGCATAGACAAATTTTCGGCGTTGTGTTAGAATAAATTTACAAAAGCAAGGAGGGTTTGGCGTGGACGAGGTGAAAAAGGAAATAATTGACGACTTGCATAACCCGAATAAACCCACGGTCAATTTTATTATAAGGGACATGCCGCTTTCAGAGTACTTACAGGAGCTTCTTTCCTGCAGAAAAGTCTGCTTGCGCTGGGAAAAGTGCGCAAGGCGAAGAAGTGCCAATGAAAGGATAATCTGCGAACTTAACGGCGTTTGCGAAAACAAAGAGCTTGCCCTTCAAGCGGATATTATAAGGAAGGCCGAGATAGACCTTTCTTACGGCAATCAAATCTTTAACGGAATCGCGACAAACCCTCATCGTGACTACATAATCCGGCTTGCTTTCGGGTTTGAAATGAACGAAGAGGAAGCCAATCGGCTGCTTGCGGCGGCGCACAAACCGCCGTTAGGCGGCGATTATTTCAGCCGGGACGCCGTGTTTATACGCGCTATTGTGAAGGGATACAGCATTGCGAGCATACAGGCCACGCTGCTTGACAACGCACTTCCGGATCTAAAGGGCGGCTGATGATGAGCAACGTGCTGTCGTTCGCGGACGAGATCCGCACAGAAGGTTTTTTCGCGCTGCCGCCGAAATTGGCCGGACGCTTTCACGTAATGGCGTGTCTTGCGAAAAAAGAGCTTGATAAGACCTTTTTGCTGGAGGAGAAGATTGGCGGCAAGGAATATGTGCTTAAATGCTATCGCAAGGAAAACATAGCAAGCGACAGCGGCGAGGCCGCGCTGCTGCGCGGTCTTGACCATCCGGGTCTTCCCAAGTATGAAGAGGATTACGACGACGGCGCAACGCTTTTTGTGCTGCGGGAATATGCCGCGGGGCTTCCGCTTGACGCCGTCGCGAAAAACAGCGGCCTTAACGAAGAGCAGACTGTCGGCATCGCGATTAAGCTTTGCGACACACTTGCATACCTGCATAAGCACTTAGTAATCCACCGCGACGTAACGCCCTCGAACATTATAGTTGACACCCGCAGCGGGCGTGTATGCCTTATAGATTTCGGCATCGCGCGCAGGTATTCCAAAACCGCGATAAAGGATACGATGTATCTCGGCAAAGAGGGGTTTGCACCGCCGGAGCAGCACGGCTATACGCAAACTGACGCGCGCAGCGACATATACTCCCTTGGCGTTGTGCTAAGGTTTCTTCTCGCGGGCAGTACGGACGCCCCTGTGCCGAACCGCGACCTTGCGAAAATCGTCGAGAAATGCACGGCATACGACCAGAAGTCCCGCTTCCAAACCGCCGAGGCGCTTAATCGGGCTCTGCGCCGTTTTCTGCGGCGTTCAAAGCGCAAAACCCTTGCGGTAAGCGCCCTTGCCGTGGCGACAAGCGCCGCGCTTCTGCTTGGCCTTACCGCCGGGTACGCCGTCGGCCGCGGCGTCGCCGCGCCGCCGCAAAGCGCCGCCGTAAACCCAAACGGCGCGTACAGCCCGAACGAAGCGTATAACCCGGACGCCGTACACACCTTCACCGAGCCGCTTATCGAGCAGGCCGCCCGCCTGATGCTTAACAAACCCGGCACGCAGCCGCTTACATATGGCGATCTGGCGCAGGTCACAAAACTTGTTATTGTGGGAGATAAGGCCGTATCAGATGAACAGCTTATTTGGCAGATCGATGATACAACGATAGGAACACTTACAAACCTTGAGGATCTGACCGCGTTTCCGCGACTTAGGTCATTATCCATTGCGCGGCAGCCTGCGCTTGATTTGTCTGCGTTTGCCAAATGTTTACAGCTTGATGGGCTAGCGTTAGTTAGTTGCGACGTGGAAGATCTGTCGCCGCTTGCAGAGGCGCCGCAACTTACTAGACTGGATGTAAACGATTTATTGATACAGGACTATTCGCAGTTTGAAGCGTTAAAAAGCATTACCATGCTTGCGATTCATCCAGAAAATACAATAAAAAGTCTCTCGGAGCTAGGTGACGTCTCGCACCTTGCGGAATTGGTAATCAAGAACAGACAATTTTCAAGCATTGAGGGGATTGAACATATGACAAGGCTGGAACGACTAAGCCTTGAGAATTCGTCCGTTGAGGACTTCTCCCTTTTGAACGGCCTTCCGCGTTTAAAAACCTTTACCATCTCCCCCGACATGGAACAG
>JAISVI010000112.1 GCA_031271665.1 Oscillospiraceae bacterium | reverse complement strand
GCCGTCTCGAACCCCGCCGTACCCAAAGCGTAGATAACCATGTCCCGGATACTGTCCTCGTCCTCCACGACCCAGACCTTCTGCACCGATGCCCCTCCTTCTGCTGATGTCAAGCGCCCTGCGCCCTCGCGGGCGGACGGGGCGCTCTTCTGCCCTTCTACAGCAGCTGCTTATCCTTATGCATACCCGTTATCGAGAAGATGACCCATTCGGCGATGTTTACCGCGTGGTCGCCTATGCGCTCGTAGTATTTGGCAATCTGCATAAGGTCAAACGCCTTTTCCCCGGCACCCGCGTCTTTGCGGATAAGCTTTATAAGGTCGTTTTTAATTTCCGCGTAAAGGCCGTCCACAACGTCGTCGCGGTCGATGACCTTTCTGGCAAGCCCGCCGTCCTTCTTCACGAACGCGTCAATGCTGTCCGTCACCATGCTTACCGTGGCCTGGGCCATTTGGGGGATATGCGCAAGCCCGTACGGGAAGCCGCCGCCGGACATATAGACGCAAAGCTCGGATATGTCGGCGGCCTGGTCGGCGATGCGTTCCATATCCGTTATCATTTTAAGCGCGGTGGACACCTGGCGCAAGTCCCCCGCCACGGGCTGCTGGTTAAGCAGTATTTTAAGGCAGAGGCTTTCAATCTCCCGCTCTTTCATGTCTATTATCTCGTCGCCCTCGATAATCCTCTGGGCGGCGGCGGTGTCGCCGTTTTGAAGCGCCTTCGTCGCCGTGGCGATGGCGCGCTCGATCATGGCGCCCATTTCGATAAGATGGTCGTTAAGAAGGGAAAGCTGTTTGTCAAAGCGGCTTCGCATTATCCGAACCTCCCGGTTATATAGTCCTCGGTGCGCCTATCCTCGGGCCTTGAGAACATGGTTTCGGTATCGCCGCACTCCACCACCTCGCCAAGGAGGAAAAAGGCGGTTATGTCGCTTATGCGCGTGGCCTGCTGCATGTTATGGGTCACGATAACAATAGTATATTTATCGCGCAGCTCAAGCAATAATTCCTCTATCTTACCCGTTGATATGGGGTCAAGGGCGCTTGTCGGCTCGTCAAGCAGCAAAACCTCGGGCGAAACGGCAAGGGCGCGGGCGATGCAAAGCCGCTGCTGCTGCCCGCCGGAAAGGCCAAGCGCCGACTTTTTAAGCCTGTCCTTCACCTCGTCCCAGATGGCCGCGCCGCGCAGCGAGTTTTCGACTATCTCGTCAAGGGCAAGCCGCGAACGTATGCCGTGGGTGCGCGGGCCGAAGGCGATGTTGTCATACACGCTCATGGGGAAGGGGTTGGGCTTCTGGAACACCATGCCAACGCGCCTGCGCAGCGTGTTCACGTTCATGCCGTTATAAATATCCTCGCCGTCCAGAAGGAACTCGCCCGTTATCTTACAGCCCTCGACAAGGTCATTCATACGGTTAAGGCTTTTTATAAGCGTGGACTTCCCGCAGCCCGACGGGCCGATAAAGGCCGTTATCCTGTTATCGGGTATTTCCATGCTTATGTCTTTAAGCGCCCGGAAATCATTATACCATAGATTCACGCCGGACAGAGAGAATTTTATCATTGCGTATACTCCCCCGTTATCTGTTAAGCGATTTCGTGAACCGCCTCTCCGCGAATGACGACAAAAAATTTATCCCGATCACAATAATAAGCAAAACAACCGCGGTGGCATAGGCCTGTTCACGGTGAAATCCTTCGGCGGCGAGCGTAAATACGTGAAGCGCAAGCGTCCGCGCCGGCGAGGCAAGGGATACGGGGTGATCGAACACGCTTCCGATTGTGTAGATAAGCGCGGCCGTTTCGCCCACGATTCGCCCCACCGACAAAATGACTCCGGCGAAAATCCCCTGCACCGCCGAGGGAAGGATAACGCGCAGCACCGTTCGCAAGCGTCCTGCGCCAAGGGCGAACGCGCCCTCGCGGAAGCTGTCGGGAATGGATTTAAGGCTTTCTTCGGTCGTGCGGATTATAAGGGGAAGTATCATTACGGCAAGGGTAAAGCCGCCCGCCAACACGGACTTGCCCCAGCCAAGCCACCCCACGAAGAAGATATACCCGAAAAGGCCGAACACAATCGAGGGTATGCCGGCCAGCGTCTCCGTCGTAACGCGTATTATGCGCACAAGCCTGCTTCCCCGGCTTGCGTACTCGACAAGATAGATTGCCGTGAATACGCCGAACGGCGCCGTTATAAGAAGCGTGAACCCCACCAGTATAAGGGTGTCTATAAGCGGCGGCAGCAGGGAAAGCTGTTTGGGGTCGTCAAACACAAAAAGCCCGGCGCTCAGGTTTGGAACGCCCTTGACAAGTATAAAGCCGATAAAATAAACAAGTACGCTTACGGTGAGCATACCTGCCCCCCACACGGCGATAAAGCGCGCCCAGTCAGACGGCTTTTTCTTCTTAAAGAAAGCGGATTTGCCGCTCATCTCGCTTCTCCCCCTTCTTCCCCGGCGCTGCCGCTTTGGGTGATGCGCTTTTTGCGCGTACGCTCTTTCTTGTCCGCGTTAAGCATGGAGAAAAGAGAATTTATGATAAGTATAAACACAAAAAGCACAACCCCGGTGGCAATAAGCGACCGGTCGTGCAGACTGCCGCGCACGGCATAGTTCATTTCCATAATGACATTGGCCGTAAGGGTGCGCACGCCCTTCAGGAAATCGTACGGCATACGCATAAGCGTCTGGTTGCCGGCCACCATCCTTACGGCCATAGTTTCGCCGACAGCTCGCCCCACGCCAAGCACCGCCGCCGCCAGTACGCCCGAACGCGCGGCGGGCAGAACGATCTTGAAAACGGCCCGCTCGTGGCTTGCGCCAAGCGCGACCGCGCCCTCGTAAAGCTCTTGCGGCACGGCGCGCAGATTGGTTTCCGCGATGGTGATAACCGTCGGCAGTATCATTATTCCAAGAAGAACCGAGGCGGTGAGGATGCTGTCGCCCTGCGGAAGGCCGAAGATGTCCTTTACAAGCGGAACCAGCACCGTCATGCCAAAAAAGCCGTATATAACCGACGGGATTCCCGCCATAAGGTTCATCGCGGGCTTCAGAAAGCGGTAAAGCGGCTTTGGGCACATTTTCGCCATAAACAGCGATACAAGTATCCCAATCGGCACGCCGACGATTATCGCGCCGCCCGTGATATACACGCTCCCCAGTATCATGGGGAGGATTCCAAGCTGTTGGGGGTCTGCGTTCGGCTTCCATACCTCGCCGAACAGGAATTTGAAAACGCCTATTTCGGACATTGCCGGTATGCCCTGGGCAAACAGGAAAAGGCATATAAGCGCCACCGAAAGTATACTGGCAAGCGCGGCAATAAAAAAAATAACGCGCATGGGTCTTTCCATGACCTTGAACAATGCTGTATCCCCGCTTCCGCGCGCAGTCCCCGCCCCGGTGCGATCGGGCGGGGACCGCCAGACTGATGACAAACCCATGGGACGGGACGCTGAGGACAGCGTCCCCTACACGCAACCTGCGCTTTATTTAACGTTGGCCCAATCGGTGACTTCGCCGGTGAAGATGGCCTTGATTTGCGCTATGGTAAGGTTTTCAAGCGGGTTTTCGGGGTTGACGACCACCACAACGCCGTCTCTGGCGATGACATAGGGCGTAAGGGACGCAAGCTCTTCGTCTTTAAGGTCGCGGCTTGACATGCCGATGTCAAGCACGCCCGAGGCGGCTTCGCTTATGCCGGTGCCCGAACCGCCGCCGGTCATGGGAATGTCCACGCCGGGGTTATGCGCCTTGTACGCGGCAACCAGTTCGACCATAAGGGGATCGACGGAGGTGGAACCGCCGACCGTTATTGTGCCGCTTAGTCCGCCGCCGGCGTACGCGGGCGCGTTATCGTCGGCCGCGAGCCACTTTGTGGCGGAAAGCGCCTGCCCCTCGGCGGACATCATAAATCCTATAAAGTCCTTGACAAGCTCTTTTTCCGCGCTTTCGGCGTTGACGCAGACAATGAACGGGCGCTGGATGGCGAACGATCCGTCCTTGATTGTCGCTGTCGAGGGCTGTACGCCGTCAACTTTTACGATCTTCACGCCGGGGGTAACGGCCCCAAGGGACACATAGCTTATGGCGTGGCGGTTTTCCTCGATGCTTGTAAGTATCGCGTTTGTGTCGGTGTTGGTGACGGCCTCCGGGTACATGTCTTCGCCCACGCCGGTCAACTCGACGAACGCGCCGCGCGTTCCGCTTGACTCCTCGCGGGTGTAGACGGCGATGGAACCGCTGAAATCCGTATTGGCGGGGGCGTTGGATTCTGCCGGGGCGGAGGAACCGGCGCATCCGGCAAGCGCGGTGAAAACAAGCGTAAGCGCGAGAACTGCGATGGCTGCTTTCTTCATTACAGGTTTTCCCCTCTCATGTTTGTTTCGGTTATGTATCGCACGGTATTTAGGTTACATGGGGGATGTAAAAACGAATAGCGCAACTGTGTAAAATCTGTGTAAAGTTT
>JAISVI010000057.1 GCA_031271665.1 Oscillospiraceae bacterium | reverse complement strand
AGGGGCGCTTTAGGCGTACCTTTTCCTGATCCCCTCGGCAAGCAGGTTAAAGCCAAGCACGGTAAGCATTATCGCCAGTCCCGGCGCGAGGGCGCACCACGGGGCCTCGAAAAGGTGGTTTTGCGCCTCGGCCAGCATGCGTCCCCAGCTTGGCGCGGGGGGCGGGATGCCAAGGCCGAGATAGCTCATGCCCGCCTCGGCCAGTATGGCGTTGCCAAGGCCAAGACTGAACGCGGAGGTAAGCGCGGGCAGGAAGTTGGGAAGGATATGCACAAAAACGATACGCGGGCGCGAAACGCCCGTAAGCTCGGCAAGGCGGACAAAGTCGCGCGCTTTGTACTGCGCCGTGCTGTTGCGCGCGACGCGGCAGAAAAGCGGCACGAAGATGACCACAAGCGCAAGAATAAGCGTCCCCTGCCCGCCGCCTAGGGCGGCGATAAGCGCAAGGGACAGCAGTATCCCCGGGAACGAGGAAACCGCGTCCATAAGGCGCATGACGACTTCGTTAAGTATCCCGCCGGCGTAACCCGCGCAAAGCCCCAGAGCCCCGCCGACAAGGCCCCCGAACAGGGAAACGGCAAGGGCGACGGCAAGGGTGTGCCGCCCGCCCTCGGCCACGCGGACGAAGATGTCCCGGCCAAGGTTGTCCGTGCCGAGAATATGACCCGCTCCGGGCGGCAGAAAGCGGCTTTGGGCGTCCATCGCGTTATAGTCGGCGGACGAAAAAAGACCGATAAGGGAAACGGCCGCAATAAGCGCGATAAGCGCCGCGCCCGCCCAGAACTCCGCGCCGAACTTCTTCATGGGCGGCCCCCGATCCTTATGCGCGGGTCAACCGTGTGCATAACAATATCGACAACGGTGTTGCAAAGCACGACAATACCCGCGATATAGACGCTAAGGGTCTGTAAAAGCGGGAAATCCCGCGCGGAAACCGCCGAAAGCATAAGCCGCCCAAGCCCGGGGATATTGAACACCTGCTCGATCACGACGCTTCCGGTAAAAAGCTCCCCCGCCAGCATTCCGAACAGCGTAAGGGCGGGTATCAGCGCGTTTTTAAGCACATGGGAACGCAGCGCAAAGCCCTTTGACGCCCCCTTGGCAAGGGCTGTGCGCACATAGTCCTTAGAAAGCTCTTGAAACACCGAGCCGCGAAGGAATCTTGTCACAATGGCCGCGCCCGGGACGGCAAGTGCAAACGCCGGGAACAGCATATAGCCCAAAAACCCCGCCGCGCCGCGATCCGGCGGGACGTACGCGCCGGGCGCGAACAGCCCAAGACCAAGCCCGAATACCCAGACAAAGAGTATCCCAAGAAAAAACTGCGGCATTGAAAGCCCCGCCGCCGTAAGCGCGTTTGCCGCGCGGTCGGAGAAGCTTCCCTCTCTCCGCGCGGAAAAAAGGGCCGCAGGTATTGAAATAACCGCAATCATCAAAAGAGACATGGCGGCAAGGGCAAGCGTTACGGGAAGACGCTCGGCCAAAAGCGCGGAAAGCGGCAGATTATAATGCACGGACATGCCGGCCTTCCCCGTAAAAAGCCCGCCAAGCCACGAGAAATACTGCCCGATAAGCGGCCCGTCAAGCCCAAGCGCGGCGCGCAGCGCGGCGACTTGCTCTTCACCGGCCTGCGCGCCGAGCATGACCCGGGCGGGGTCGCCCGGTATAAGGCTGAACGCGGCGAAGGCGAGAACGGAAACCAGAAAAAGCGTGACAGCCGCGCTGCCAAGCCGCTTAAAGACAAACCGCGCGCCCGACGGTATCATTGAGTATAACTTACCGAGGCCGCGTCAAACACATAAAGCGGATAGTCAAGCACGCCGTCATAACCCCTGCGCATAACGCGGAAGCCGGAAATATCCTGAATAAACACGCTTGCGGCGTCGTTTGAGAGTATCTCCTGCGCGCGCATAAAAAGCTCTTTGCGCTTTTCCCCGTCCGCCTCGGCAAGCGCACTTGAGTAAACCTCGTCATATTCGGCGCTTTGGTAATTCGCGAAATTGCTTCCCGAATAGGAAGCCCAACGGGCAAGGTACACTTCCGGCGACAGAACCGAGCCGTCCAGAGATATGACCGTCGCCTGATAGTTGCGCCCCTGATAGACGTCCGACAGCCATGTCCCCCAGTCAACCTGTTTAATCGCCGCGCGTATACCCGCCGCGCCAAGCTGGTTAACGAGAAGCTGCGCCGTGTCAACGTGCATTTTGTAATTGGAGGGCACAGTTATCTCAAGGTCAAAGCCGTTTGGGAAGCCCGCCTCGGCAAGCAGCGCCTTCGCTTTTTCGGTATCCGTATCATAGGCGTTTGTAAGCGTATCGTTGAAATATTTCGTAAATCCCGGCGGAACGGGGCTTCCCGAAGGGACGCCGTGGCCGTAGAAAACGGTGTCGATAATCTCGCCCTTGTTTACGGCATGGCAAAGCGCCCGGCGCACCCGCGCGTCGGCAAGCGGCTCGTAATTATTGTTAAGCGCCAGAAGCTGCACCGCGTCCGAGGTAATGGGGTAGACGGAGAAATCTTCGCTTCCCTCGAAGGCGCGCGCGACGCTGTAGTCAACCTCCGCGCCGTCTATGCCCCCGCCCTGAAGCGCAAGCCGGGCGGCGGCGGAATCCGGCTGGAACACAAAAGTGACCCTGTCAAGGCGCGGAAGCCCGCTTTGCCAGTAGTCCGGATTTTTTTTAAGCATAAGATACTGATCCGGCCTGAACTCTTCGATACTGAACGGCCCGGTTCCGGGCGGAGGGGAGTCGCCGCCGACGCTTCCCTCCGGGATAATGGCGTTTGTAAGGTTCGGGAGGAAGTCCATATCCGGGGCGTTAAGCGTTATTGTCAGTGTGCCGCCGCTTGCGGACACGGCTTCGATTTTTTCAAAGTTCTCAAAACCCGCCGCCTTGGCGGTTTCGACAGAGTACTTCGCGTCAAGCGCCGTTACGTCGGCGCCGCCGTGGAATTTAAGGTTTTCGCGCATCGTGAATACATAGACTTTGCCGCCGTCCTCTGCCCGGAAGGCGGACGCGCAGGCGGGCAGAAGGTTTCCGTCGGTGTCGGGCTTCACAAGACCCTCGAAGACGCTGAATAGCATGCTGCGCCCGTCCGCGGTCGCCGCCGCGCCGTACGGGTCAAGCGAGGCAAGCGCGCTTGAGACGCCGAAGCGCAGCTCGCTTGTCTGCCCGGAAGGTTTCTGCGAGCATCCGGCAAGCATTGCCGCGCAGATAAAAAGTACCGCCGCGCGGGGGATAAGGGT
>JAISVI010000028.1 GCA_031271665.1 Oscillospiraceae bacterium | reverse complement strand
ATTAAGAAAGTTTCGGCGGGGAGGCATACCGCGTTATGGAGCATATCGACCTTATCAACCGCATAATCGAGGCCGAGCAGGAAGCGCAGCGCATCGCGGGCGAGGCGCGCGACAAACTCCGCGCCCTGCCGGCAGATTTGAAGTCCCAGACCGATAAGGTTCGCCGGGATTTATACGCGCGCGCGGACAGCCGCATCGAAGAGGTGCGGCGCGAAGAAGAGCAGTACGCAAGCGACACAGTCGCCGAGCTTGACGCGCGCTTTAAGTCCGACCTTGCCGAGTTGGAGGGCGTCTTTGCCGCGCACAGCAAGGCGTGGGAAGACCGCCTGTTCGCGCTTGTGACCGAAAGGTAGGCGCGTATGGGCGGATTGGCGCGCTATGGCGCTGTGGCGGCCAAGGTGCGGTGCATTTGGGGCATGCGCCTTAGTCCCGACGAATACAGGCGGATGGCCGCGATGAAAAGCGTTCCGGAGCTTGCCTCCTTTCTGCGCGGGCATGTGCGCTGGGGGCGCGCGCTGGAGGGGGTTAACCTCTCCGCGGTGAAGCGGCACGAGCTTGAAGAGCGCCTGCGCGGGTGGCGGCTTGAAGAGGCGCTTCGCCTTTACCCCTATACGGACGCGCGGGACAGGGATCTTCTAAGCTTCCCCATTCTGGAAACCGAGCTTGCGCAGATTATGCGCTGGCTTGCGCTTGCCCGCGCGGGGCGGGCGCAGGAATACTCTTTTTCGCCGCCGCCGCTTGCCGCGCGCTTTTCAAAGGTGAACTACGCCGCGCTTTCCTCGGCCCTTACCTTCGAGGCGATGATTGACGCCGTGTCCGCCACGCCTTACGCGCCGGTACTGCGCCGCCTTAAACAGGCCTGCGACGCCGCCGGGGACGATTTCCCCGAATTTACGCTTATAGAAACGGCGCTGCACGGTCACTATTTCCGCACGCTTACGGATATCATAGGCAGAGTAAAAGACCCCGGTCTGCGCCGCCGCCTTAGGGAAAGCGTCGGCATTCGCGCCGACCTTATGAACATCTCGGTGATACTGCGCCTTAAAAAGTGGTATGGGCAGCTTGGCGGGCAGATTCTTAACTATATTATCCCGGTGAACCTTAATCTGCGCCCGGCGTTCCTTAAAAGGCTTTACAGCGCCGGAAGCTATTCCGACGCCGCCGCGCTTCTGCGCGCGTCAGTCTACGGGAAGCACTTCAGCCGCGAGGACGAGCCGGACATCGACATGCTTATCACGCGCATACGCTTCGAGCACAGCCTGCGCGGACTGCGCGAAGGTACGCCCACCGTGCTTACCCCGTTTTCGTTTATAGAGCTTTCCGGGATAGAGCTTCAAAACATTATCCATGTCATCGAATGCGTCCGCTATGGAATCCCCCCGGAAGAGGCAATGGCCTTTGTCGTTTAAGCGAAGCGATGAAAGCCGGAGCGGACAATTTTCAACATGCCATTAAAAGAAGAAGGAGGTGATTCGGCTTTGTCCGTTTCTCCCATGAAGCTTGTCACGATTGCGGGCCCCCTTGAGGAATTTGACCGCACCGTGCGCCGGTGTATCGTCAACCGCGAGTTCCACCCGGAACCCGCCATGAACGTAATGCGCCAAGTCAAGGGGCTTTTCCCCTTCGAGCTTCAAAACCCGTATACCGAGCTTTTGCGTCTTGCGCAGAAGGTGTCCGACGTCACGGGCATTGCGCTTGATTACCGCGACTTCCCCCCGGACGCCTGCAGCGCGGAAGAGGCCGAAAGCCTGTTCGGGCGGCTTGAGTCGCGCTTCTCCGCCCTTACGGGCGAGCGCGGCGCGCTTGTCTCCCGCGCGGAGGAGGACAGGCAGATACTTATCCAGCTTGAGCATGTGCGCGACGTGAACATCCCGCTTCAGGACTTTTTTAACTGCCACTATGTGCGTTTCCGGTTCGGGCGGATGCCGCGCGAAGTTTATGAAAGCTTCCTGCCGCACATCTTCGGCAGGGACGATATCTATTTCTTCGTCACGGAAACCGAGCGGGACTATATCTACGGCATGTACATGACTCCGCGCGAAAGCGCGGAGAACGTGGACTCGCTTTTCGCCTCGATGCAGTTCGAGCGGCTTTATATAAGCGGGCGCGTGGAGGGTACCGGCACACAGGCCATTGACGCGATGAAGGCGGACATCCAGGCGGCTCAGGAACGCGCGCGTGAGATAGACGCCGAGCTTGAAAGAATGCGTCGCGACGAGGCCGAGGAGTTCCTTAAATGCTATTCCTTCGTGCGGTATATGAACGACTCTTACGAGACGCGCCGCTTCGCGGCCCATACCGGCGAAAGCTTTTACCTGCTGGGGTGGGTGCCCGCCGCTGAATTTGACGGTTTCTCAAAGAATATCGAGCAGTATTCGGGGCTTAACTTCGTTGTGGTAAGCGAGGATCCGGACAGCCTTACCGACTTCACCCCGCCCGTCAAGCTTAAAAATTCCCGCCTGTTCCGCGCGTTCGAGCCTTTTGTCGGCATGTACGGCCTTCCCGCCTATAACGAGACGGATCCCACGCCTCTTATGGCGATCACCTATTCCCTTCTGTTCGGCGTGATGTTCGGCGACTTGGGACAGGGGGCGGTCGTGGCGCTTGCCGGGTATCTGATGTGGCGGCTTAAACATATGTGGCTTGGAAGGGTGCTTGTCTACGCGGGGGTCTGCTCGATGCTGTTCGGCGGGCTTGTGTACGGCAGCATCTTCGGGTACGAGGATTTGGGCTTCGGCTTCAAGGTTCTTCACCCCGCCGCCAACAGCCAGACGATTCTTACGGTTTCCGTCTACGGCGGCGCGGGGCTTATAACGGTGGCCGTCATTATCAACATGATTAACGGCATACGCCAGAGAAACATGGAAAAGGCGCTTTTCGGCTCGGCGGGTCTGGCGGGCGGAATCCTTTACTGGGGCATCGTGCTTCTGGTGCTTCCCTTCGTCGGCTTTGGCGAACAGGTTGTAAGCCCGGCCGTCCTTATCCTTTGCGCGGCGCTTCCGCTTCTTCTCGTCTTCCTGCGCGAACCGCTTTCGTATATCGCGGAAAAGCGCAAAAAATGGACTTCTCACGGCGGCAAGGCGGACTTCATAATGTCCGGCTTCTTCGAGCTTTTTGAAACGCTGCTTTCCTATATGACGAACACGCTGTCCTTTCTGCGCGTGGGCGCGTACGCGATAAGCCACGCGTCAATGATGGCGGTGGTCTACTCAATGGCCACGGCGGCGGACGGAAGCCGCAATATATTCGTGATCGTCATCGGCAATATCCTCGTCACGGGCATAGAGGCGCTTTTGGTCGGCATACAGGTTTTAAGGCTTGATTTCTACGAGCTTTTCGGCCGCTTCTACAGCGGCACGGGCAGACCCTATCAGCCGATCAAAATCGACTATAAAACGCGGGACACGCAATAAAGGCGCTCTAAAACCCGTGTTTTTGTTCGGCATAGCCGAACAAAAACGAGCGCAGCGCTTGCGAACAGGCGGCTCTGCCGTCGTGGCGGCAGACGTCTGCCGCCATCGAGCATCGCAAGCCGGAGCGGGCAATTTTCAACATGCCCCTTATGTATACTGCGGCTCTATTATCCTCTTTATTCGTCGGCGCGTCAAGACATGGTTTTTTGCAATCATGTCATTGAATGTCATTATTGGCGCGTGGTACAAATATTATGGAAACACTTGACAAGCGCACAAACGTTTGGTATGATAAAGATGACCCACCCGTACGCCGCAACGCGATTGAAGAAGCCCATCTGCTATACGGTACATATAGGCGCGCACAAACGTCACAACGGACTTTCCGCTGGAAACTATGGCGGGAAGACATACCGTGAGCTAGTCACAGCACGAAACCAGTTTTCATGCATGGATGGTGTGCGTTCATTGAATCCGGCATCTCTTTTTGGCAGAGCCGGGGAAAGAGAAGCGTGGGAGTTTTGTGTAGAGATGGCCTCAAAACTGACCGACGAGGGTATAACGTCGATTGACAAACCCGACAAAGACTTCACATATACATGGACGCATACTCACACTAAAAAGATTGAAGCGCAACGCCCCGACGGGTTTCCGGTAAACGGCACGTGGTTCTATAACAAGTAAACGCCCGAGAGCCTGTTTAGTTTTTCTGCGTGATGGTCTTTTGCAGGCAACCCGCGCTCCTTGCGTGAAAATTCTATCCACGAAAAACTAAACAGGCTCTGACTGACAATTTGACAAGGGAAGTGACGGTTATGCGCCGGTCTATCGTAATTCTTTTTTTGACTATCGTGGTTATTGGCTTATTTCATGTGCTGATACAAATTGACAGCGAAGTCGCGGGTTCTGATCTTATTACGATAGGCGAAACGGAATTCTCTGTTAAGGATATTAACAAGGGCATAGCGGAAGTGTTTAACTCGCGTTTATACTATCATGGAGAGGACAGCGAAAGCAATTATCTTACATACAATAAAAACTTGGTTCTTCATCGTGATATAGAATACGAATTATATGTTAACACAAAAGAAAATATGGTTTGTTTTATAATTACCAATCAATTGCATCCGCTTTCAACGGAAGACAATCCTCTTTTCTATCATTTTGGAGTAGAAATAACGGAAAAAGGGCTGCGTTCTGTCTTTTCCACAATAGCGCATGGCCCAAGGGAGAAAGGGTACATGTTTTACGAGAGGGACGCTGTTTATCACGGAAGCTATGTCTTGCGCATTGATGAAACAAACAAACCCGTCCATGAAAAAATGAGCGATGAATGGATTGAAAGCAGAAAGGCCGCGCTTGGTTTATATATGGAGGAAACCCGTGAAGCAAATATGCAAGACTACGCGTTTAAACCCGGAAACTATCAGATTTATGTCGCGGGCTTCAATGAAAGCGATATTGACAGTGTAGTCATATTTGAGCATGAAAGCGGTCTTGTATACTCTGGGTTTTGCTATTTTGTTCATAATTCAGAGCCGGGACTTATAAGCCTTAACAAGGTGGAGTTAGTCAAAGACCTTACATCAAGATATTTCGTTAAGTACTTGGAGAGAGTTAAATCTAATCCGGCTTTGAGCATGGAGTATTTTTTCCATTAATACTTCATGGACGCTAGTTTAATAAACTCGGCAATCCTGCTGTGTCCCGCCTGCCTGCAGAGAGATGCAAAACAATAAGGAGAGTGTTGATCGTGCGCCGATCTATGACAGTTCTTTTATTCACTGTTCTGGTTATTGGCTCGTGCCAACCGTTAATAATAATTTGCGGCGAACATAATGATGCGGTTAACGCTAGATTTATTACAGTAAATGAAAAGGAGTATGCCGCTGGAGATATCCACAAGGGTATATCAGAAGCGTTTAATGATTTTTTGTATTATCATGGCGAGGACAACGAAAGCGATTATCTTGAGTATAATAAAAACTTAGTACTTAATCAGGATATAGAATACGAATTGTATTCTTACCCCGAGATGGAGTCCGTATATATTGTAATAACTAACCGACTGCACCCACTTTCAACAAAAGAGAACCCCGTTTTATATCAATTCGGAATCAAGGTTTCGGAAAAAGGGGCGGGATCTGGCTTTACATATAAGGGGTACGGCCCGAAAGAAAAGACATATATTTTTTATGGTGTGGAACTGCTTTATAACGGGAACTTTACCTTGCGAATTGATAAAATAAATAAACCCACGCATAAAAAAATGAGCAACGAATGGATTGATAACGCAAAGAATGCGATAGAGATGTATGTAGAGGTATCCCGTGAAGTGTACATGCAAGACGATGCGTTTAAACCCGGCAATTACCGAATTTATGTCAAGGGTGTTAACGAAAACGATGAAGACAGCGTTATCATATTTGAGCATGAAAGCGGTCTTGTATACTCTGGACTATACTACCTTGTTCATACTTTAGCGCCGGAGCTTATAAGCTTTGATAAAGTGGCGCTTGTCCCATCGCCCACATCAGAGGCTTTCGTTAAGTACTTGGAGAGAGTTAAATCTAATCCGGCTTTGAGCATGGAGTATTTTCTGCATGAATGACTCAACGGGAACGTTTTTTTCTGCTATACATACATAACGCGATGACGTAAGACGGAGGCGAGGGGCATGGCAAGGAAGATACTGATTCTCTGCGCGCTTATTGCGGCGTTATTATATGGCGACCGCGCCATGCCCCCGGAGGAAGTCACAAAAAACGCGCTTGCGGGCGCGCTTAAAACGGCGATAGAGGAAGACCTTTGGTTTCGGGAGGAACATTCGCTGTTTCATCCCTTTATCGGCAAAGAACTCAAGTATACGTACATCTACGGTAAAGACACGGGGATGTTTAGGGTTCTGTTCTCCGAGCCGATTGTTAAATCCGAGGACGACAATCCCAAATATTTCTTTCTGAAACTTCAGGTTTGCGGCAATTTTCCGCGCATAAGACTGTCTCTTGACAACCTTATGCTGCGAGGAGAGGCTTCTCGGAAGGAGGATTTGAAGCCCTCTTTATATCTTTCTGAATGGAACACAGAGTCGCGGGATTATTGCTTTCTCAAGGACAATCTGCTGCCGGGGTCTGCTGCGGAGATGAGCATACATATAGACGGCGCGCGCAAGCCCGAATACGATGCGAGCGACGCGCAGGCGGAAAACATTGACCTTAGCTATTTCAATTCAACATTGAACGCAGAAGGAGACTTCACGGATATATATATTCGCCGGTTTTACAAAGACTCAAAAGCCACGATGATCATGTACAAAGACGGGGTGCTGCGGGAATACAATCGCTTAGCTTTCACGGGCGATTATTTTTTAGAAAGAGGCCAAGTCCTTACCTACGAGGACGAGCGTTACTTTAACAAAATGATGGAACTTGCCGTGCCTGTCGAAGGGACTGTGATTACGCCAGAACCGACTCCGCGTCCCACGGCGGATTCATTAAGCAAGGATGAGGAAAACGCGTTTGCGGCTGCGCTTAAGGCCGCGATAGAGGAGAATCTGTGGTTTTGGGGTGAATACTCACAGTTTCACCCACATATAGGCAAAGAACTTAAATGCGAATACGCCTATGATAAAAAAACCAATACCTTCAAGGTTCTGTTCTCTGAACCCGTGTTCATACTTGAAGGCAGCATAGATAACTACTACCTTCTGCAGCTTCAGGTTTGCGGCAATTTCCCGGATATCCGGCTTTCCTTGGATTATAGTTTTAACCAATATTCTGTTAGCGAAAAACGTTTCTTTTACGGGCAGAATATGGACAGTTCAGCTGAGTGGGCGGTTATGTCAGATAATATCAAAGTGTATAAAGACCATGTTTTGCCAGAGCCTATGACGGAGATACGCATACAAATAGACGGCGCGCGCAAGCCCGAATACGATGCGAGCGACGCGCAGGCGGAAAACATTGACCTTAGCCATTTCAATTCAACATTGAACGCAGAAGGAGACGTCACGGATATATATATTCGCCGTTTTTACAAAGAATCAATAGGAACAATGGTAATGTACCTGCTTAATGGAAGACGGGCGTATTCCTATATGGTTGTAGCAGAAGGATTTGTCAAAGGCATTGTGACGGTGAATGAGGATAAAGACAGGTATTACTTCGACAAACTGATGGAATTTGCCGTGCCTGTCGAAGGGGGTGTGACTGCACTTGATGCGGACGGCTAAAAGTTCGTGCGGTACGCAATACGAGTAATGAGTAAGGGGAAGTGATGATTATGCGCCGGTCTATCGTAATTCTTTTTTTGACTATCGTGGCTCCAAGACTGTCGGGGAAACTCAAAAAAATGGGATTGACATCATATAGTCTGTATGCTATAGTACCTTTTAGTTTGTTAAGGGTGAAAGTTCTTTACACTGCGGGGGCGTAGCACAGTCTGGGAGTGCGCACGGTTCGCATCCGTGAGGTCAGGGGTTCGAGCCCCCTCGTCTCCACCACATTCAAACGCTGTGACCGCAACGGTTACAGCGTTTTTTGCCGTCTTGGATGATGGCCTTCCTTCGCGTTTGACGCGGGTTGTCCCGCTGTGCTATAATGCACCACGGGAGGGATCTTTTCTATGAGGATTGTAAGCGCCGGGTATGAGATACTTACGCCGATCGACGGGGCGCAGGTTTTGCGGCATATAGAACGCATCGGCCGCGTCTGTTATAAAAGCGAGGATAAAATCACCCCCGAAAGCGCGCCGGCCTTTGTCAAAATGCTTATCGCGCGCGGACACGAGGCGATGATAGAGCATTATTCCTTTTCGGTAAAATTCATCTGCGACAGGGGCGTGTCGCACGAAATAGTCCGCCACAGAATCGCGAGCTTCGCCCAGGAATCCACGCGCTACTGTAACTATTCAAAGGACAAATACGGCGGCGAGATAACGGTAATCGCGCCGTTTTTCTGGCCGGACGAATCCGAACAGTTCCTGCGCTGGCGCGAGGGCATGGAAAGCGCGGAGCGCGCGTATTTCGCGCTTCTCGCGGCGGGGGCGACGGCGCAGGAGGCGCGCGCCGCGCTTCCGTCAAGCCTTAAAACCGAGCTTGTCATGACGGCAAATCTGCGCGAGTGGCGGCACTTCTTCAAACTGCGCGCGGCAAGCGCCGCGCACCCGCAGATGCGCGAGGTCGCAGCAGCGCTGCTTGAAGAGCTTAAAACACTTATGCCCGTGGTATTTGACGATATAGCCACCGCGTGATGAGCATGTTCCCGGTGACGGTCGGTTTGCCCGCAAGCGCGGCGCTTATCCTCTCGCGGCTTAACGCGCGGGGATTTAAGGCGTACGCCGTGGGCGGATGCGTACGCGACAGTCTGCTTGGCCTTGCGCCAAAGGATTGGGACGTATGCAGTTCGGCCGTTCCCGAACAGGTGCATGAGGTATTTGAAGATTTCCGGGTGCTGGACACGGGGCGTGAATACGGGACGGTTACCCTTGTTATGCCGGACGGGCCGGTTGAAGTGACCACGCTGCGGGCGGACGGTTTGTACGGCGACGCGCGAAGGCCGGACAGCGTGAGTTTCGGGGGAAGCCTTACAGACGACCTCGCGCGGCGCGACTTCACCGTAAACGCGATGGCGTGGCATCCCGAAACGGGGCTTTGCGACCCCTTCGGCGGACAAAAAGACCTTGCCGCCGGGATTTTGCGCTGTGTGGGCGACGCGCGCGCGCGGTTCGGGGAGGACGCGCTTCGCGTACTGCGATGCCTTCGCTTCGCGTCCGTACTGGGCTTTGCCATCCAACCGGACACAGACCGCGCGCTTAGGGAATCTAAAGCGCTTCTGGCTCGGGTGGCGGCAGAGCGTATATCAAACGAGTTTGCCGGACTGCTTACCGGTAAAGACGCGGCGAAAATCCTTTGTGAGTACGCAGAGGTTTTCGCCGTATTTTTGACTGAGTATAAAAACGTGCGGGACTGGGAGTTCGGCGTTCGGGTTCTGCGGCGCACGCCGCCGGAACTTGATACGCGTCTCGCGGCGCTTACGCTTCCCCTTGGGGCGGACGCTGCGGCGGAGGCGCTTGTTCGTCTGCGCTTTTCACGTCAAACCGTGCGCGCTGTCAAAGAGTTTATAAGCTGCGCGTTTCAAGAAAAAACGCCCGAAAGCGCGGCGGCGCGTATTGCGCGCGCGCGTACGCTGAAAGAGGCCGGGCTTGCGCTGGGCGGCGCCGATTTGCTTGCCTGCGGGCTTTCACCGGGGCCGCGAATCGGCGAAATATTGGCGGCTGTGCGGGAAGAGGTGCTTTGCGGGACATTGGAAAACGAACACGCCGCGCTTTTGCGCCGCGCTGTTGACATTATTGCCAAAAAGGAATATACTCCTGCTTGAATATATGTGCAAAAGGGGGATTTTATTTGGATATCCGTTACAGCGCAAATCAAAAAGACGTCAAACGCTGGACAACAAGCGAACTCAGGGACGAGTTTCTTATCACGGGTCTTTACAAAAGTGACGAGGTACGCGCGGTTTACAGCCATGTTGACCGCATGGTCACGCTTGGCATAATGCCTGTCAACGAAAGCGTTTCCATTGACAAGGGCGTTGACATATGGAAGAATTTCGGCACGGCCTTCTTCCTTGAACGGCGCGAGGCGGGGTTTTTTAACCTTGGCGGAGCGGGCGTTATTACGGTGGACGGCACACGCTATCCGCTTGGCTTTAAAGACTGTCTGTACATAACGCGCGGGGCAAAAGATGTCATGTTCGCAAGCGCGGACAAGTCCGCCCCCGCGCGCTTTTACGGCGTGTCCGCCCCGGCGCACTGCTCTTACGAGACAAAGCTGCTTACCTTGGCGGACGCGGCGAAGAAGCCGCTTGGGGCGGCGGAAACCGCTAACAAGCGCGTTATCAACCAGTTTATCCACCCGGACGTACTTAAAACCTGCCAGTTAAGCATGGGACTTACAATACTCGAACCGGGAAGCGTGTGGAACACCATGCCCGCCCACACCCACGAGCGCCGGATGGAGGTATACACCTATTTTGACATTCCCGAAGGCAACGTCGTCTTCCACATGATGGGCGAGGGCGGCGAGACGCGCCACATCGTCGTTCAAAACTTCGACGCGGTGATAAGCCCAAGCTGGTCCATACACTCCGGCTGCGGCACGGCAAGCTATTCGTTCATCTGGGCGATGGGCGGCGAGAACCAGGCGTTCGACGATATGGACGTTATAGCAGCCACAGATTTGAGATAGGAAGGAAATGTATTATGGAAGGCATGTTTTCCCTAAAGGGCAAGGTTGCCCTTGTCACCGGCGCCAGCTATGGCATCGGCTTCGCCATCGCCCAAGCGTTAAGCGGGGCGGGCGCGAAAATCGTATTCAACGACCTTAAACAGGAGTTTGTTGACAAGGGGCTTGCCGCGTACAAAGACGCCGGGATAGACGCCAGCGGTTATGTCTGCGACGTCACCGACGAAAGCGCGGTAAACGCGCTTGTCGCGCAAGTGGAAAAAGAGGTCGGCGTTATAGATATCCTTGTCAACAACGCCGGGATTATCAAGCGTATCCCCATGACCGAAATGAGCGCGGCCGACTTCCGCCAAGTGATAGACGTTGATTTGAACGCGCCGTTTATCGTGGCGAAGGCCGTCCTGCCCTCCATGATTAAAAAGGGCGGCGGGAAAATAATCAACATATGCTCTATGATGAGCGAGCTTGGGCGCGAAACCGTCTCCGCCTACGCCGCCGCGAAGGGCGGGCTTAAAATGCTTACCAAGAACATCGCGAGCGAATACGGCGAGTTTAATATCCAGTGCAACGGCATCGGCCCGGGCTATATCGAAACGCCGCAGACGGCGCCGCTGCGCGAGCGTCAGGCCGACGGCTCGCGCCACCCGTTCGACCAGTTCATCGTGGCCAAAACGCCGATGGCGCGCTGGGGCCGCACCCAGGACCTCGCGGGTCCGGCGGTGTTTCTCGCGTCGGGCGCGTCCGACTTCGTGAACGGGCATATCCTTTACGTGGACGGCGGCATCCTTGCCTATATCGGCAAACAGCCGTAACGGGGGAATTTTATGCTGACGATCAGAAAAAAAGAGGACTGCGCCTTTGACCAGATTTCACTTGGGGAAATCATGCTCCGGCTTGACCCCGGCGAGGGGCGCATACGCACGGCGCGCGCCTTCACCGCGTGGGAGGGCGGGGGCGAGTATAACGTCGCGCGCGGGCTAAGGCGCTGCTTCGGCCTTAAAACGGCGGTTGTAACGGCGTTCGCGGATAACGACGTTGGACGGCTTATCGAGGATTTTATTATGCAGGGCGGCGTTGACACCTCGTTTATAAAATGGCTTCCCTATGACGGCATCGGGCGCGCCGCGCGCAACGGCCTTAACTTCACCGAGCGCGGCTTCGGCGTGCGCGGTGCCGTGGGCGTAAGCGACAGGGCGAACACCGCCGTGTCCAAGCTTAAACCCGGCGACATCGACTGGGAGGACATCTTCGGCAAACGCGGCGTACGCTGGCTGCACACCGGCGGCATTTTCGCCGCGCTTTCGGAATCCGCCGCCCAAGTGGCGCTGGAGGCCGCGAAGTGCGCCAAAAAATACGGCACTGTCGTAAGCTATGACCTTAACTACCGCCCCTCGCTTTGGAAGGATATCGGCGGTCAGGAAAAGGCGCGCGAGGTCAACAGGGAAATCGCGAAATACGTTGACGTGATGATCGGCAACGAAGAGGATTTCACCGCCTGCCTCGGCTTCGAGGTCGAGGGCAACAGCGGCAACCTAAGCGAGCTTAACATTGACGGCTATAAGCGCATGATTGCCGCCGCGCAGGCGGCGTATCCGAATTTCAAAGTCATCGCCTCTACCCTGCGCGAGGTAAAGACGGCGACTGTAAACGACTGGTCGGCGATCGCCTGGGCGGACGGGCAGGTGTACCAGGGCATGGAGCTTAAAGGCCTTGAGATACTTGACCGCGTCGGCGGCGGCGACAGCTTCGCCTCGGGGCTTATCTACGGATGCCTTTGCGGGAAGGACGCGCAGACGGCGCTTAACTATGGCGTGTGCCACGGCGCGCTTGCCATGACGACGCCCGGCGACACCTCTATGGCATCGCTGAAGGAAGTCGAAAATCTTTTGAAAGGCGCGGGAGCGCGGGTGCAGAGATGAATATTTTAGAGCAAATCGGCGCAATCGGCGTTGTGCCGGTAATCGCCATTTCAGACGCGGAGAAGGCCGTGCCTCTCGCCAAGGCGCTTAAAGAGGGCGGGATACCGTGCGCCGAAGTGACCTTCCGCACAAAGGAGGGCGAGGAGTGCATACGCCGCATCGCGAAAGAGCTTCCCGACATCCTTGTGGGCGCGGGTACGGTGCTTACAAAAGAACAGGTTGACCGGGCGATTGACGCCGGGGCGAAGTTTATAGTAAGCCCGGGCTTCAACCCGAATGTCGTCGGGTACTGCGTTGACAAAGGCATACCGGTCGTACCCGGATGCTCCACCCCCTCGGATATGGAGGCGGCGATGGAATTCGGGCTTGACGCGGTGAAATTCTTCCCCGCCGAGCAGGCGGGCGGGCTTGCGTACATAAAGGCCTGCGCAGCGCCCTATACAAAGCTGCGCTTTATGCCCACCGGCGGCATAAGCGCCCAAAACCTTGGCAAGTACATGGAGTTTAACAAGGTTCTTGCCTGCGGCGGAAGCTGGATGGTGGCCAAAGAGCTTATCGACGCGGGGAAATTTCCCGAGATCACGCGCCTTTGCAAACAGGCCGTTGAAATCGTCAGAACCGCCCGAGGGTTTGTAAGGGTTTAATTGCGCGAAACGCAGGGGCGCGCACTGTGCGTACGCATGGTGCAGACAAAGGCGCAATTCAGATGGCGCGCCGAGGGCGTCGCGCCCTACAAATATTGCAACGGCTTGGTTTTCATGTAAAGGACGGCGCGGACGACGTCCCGTCCTATAGTTTATCGTCAGTTTGCGGGCGGCAGAACGCCGCCCCTACAATGAAGGAGGCGGCTTTTTTGAAGGCGTTTATGGACAGGGATTTCCTTTTGCAAAGCGATACCGCGAAAACGCTTTACCATTCGTACGCGGGCGATATGCCCGTAATTGATTATCACTGCCATGTAAGCCCGGCGGAGATCGCGCAGAACAGGGGCTTTGAAAACCTTGCGCAGATATGGCTTGGCGGCGACCATTACAAGTGGCGCATTGTACGCGCGTCCGGCGAGGACGAGCGGCTTATCACCGGGGACAGCACGGATTACGAAAAATTCCTCGCGTTCGCCCGCGCGCTGCCAAAGGCCGTCGGCAACCCCGTCTACCAGTGGACGCATCTGGAGCTTAGGCGGTATTTCGACTGCGACCTGATAATTTCCCCCGCCACGGCGGATGAAATCTGGAAACACTGCAACGACAGGCTGAAGGGCGGCGGCTTTAACGTCCGGGATATCATACGCCGCTCGCGCGTAGAGGCCATTGCCACCACCGACGACCCCACGGACACCCTTGAGTGGCATAAGGCCATCGCGGAGGATTCGGCGTTTGAAACGAAAGTCGTACCCGCGTTCCGCCCGGACAAGGCGGTAAACATCGAAAAGCCGGAATTTAAGGAATATATAGAAAAGCTTGGCCGGTCGGCGGGCGTTGCGATAAGGACGCTTGACGACCTTTACGCCGCGCTTGTCAACAGGCTTGACTTCTTTGACAAGATGGGCTGCCGCGCCTCGGACCACGGGCTTGACTATGTTCCCTTCGCGCAAGACGCCCAAGAGGACGCCCCGAAGCTTTTCGCGCGCGCCATGGGCGGCGGAAGCCTTACGGCGTCCGAAACGGACGCATACAAGACCGCGCTGCTGCTTTTCTTCGGGCGCGAGTACGCAAAGCGCGGCTGGGTCATGCAGCTTCATTACGGGGCGCAAAGGAACGTGAACTCCGCGATGTTCGCGCGCCTTGGCCCGGACACCGGGTACGACGCGATAAGCGCCCGCGACTGCAGCCGGAACATCGCAAGGCTTCTGGACGCGCTTGAGTCAAAGGACGAACTGCCGAAAACGGTGCTTTACTCGCTTAACCCGAACGACGACGTGATGCTTGTGTCAATCTGCGGGTGCTTTATGCGCGGCGGGACGCTTTGCAAGGTTCAGCACGGAAGCGCGTGGTGGTTCAACGACACAAAGGCGGGCATGGAGAACCAGCTTGCCGCGCTTGCAAGCCGGGGGCTTCTGTCCGGCTTTATCGGGATGCTTACCGACTCGCGCTCGTTCCTTTGCTACACGCGGCACGAGTATTTCCGGCGCATCCTGTGCAACGTCATCGGCGCGTGGGTAGAAAACGGCGAGTATCCGGCGGACATGGAAACCCTTGGCGGCATAGTAAGGGACATAAGTTATAATAACACGAAAAATTACTTCGGGTTTTAAGCGAAGAAAAGATATTGGGGAGTTGGCGCGTTTATGGAAAAAAACCTTAAAAACATAACAATCGCCTATATCGGCGGTGGGTCGCGCGGGTGGGCGTGGCGGTTTATGGCCGACCTTGCCCTTGACGGGGACATATGCGGCACTGTGCGGCTTTACGACATTGACCAAAAGGCCGCCGACGCGAACGCCGTAATCGGCGGGCGCATCTCGGCAAACCCCGGCGCGAAGTCGCGCTGGGTGTATGAAAGCGTCCCGTCGCTTCAGTCCGCGCTTTCCGGGGCGGACTTCGTGGTTATATCCATACTGCCCGGCACGTTCGAGGAAATGCGCTCGGACGTACACGAGCCGGAAAAGTACGGCGTTTATCAGTCCGTCGGCGACACGGTCGGCCCGGGCGGCTTCGTGCGCGCACTGCGCACCATCCCGATGATCACGGAAATCGCGAACGCGGTTAAGGAATACTGCCCCAAAGCCTGGATTATCAACTACACAAACCCCATGAGCCTAAGCGTGGCGGCGATTTACAGCGCCTTCCCCAAGGCGCGGGCGTTCGGCTGCTGCCACGAGGTGTTCCACACCCAAACGCTGCTTATGGCGATGCTTAAAAAAGAACACGGCATTACCGTTGAGAACCGTCAGGACGTCCATATAAACGTGTACGGCGTCAACCACTTCACATGGGTGGACAGCGCAAGCTTTAAGGGGCTTGACCTTATGCCGCTGTACGCGGATTTCGCGGATAAGTATTGGGCGGACGGTTTTCTGGAGGATCCGGACAAGACCAAAGACCCCGTCTTCGTAAGCGCGAACCGCGTTAAGTTCGACTTGTTCAGGCGCTTCGGCGTGGCGGGGGCGGCGGGCGACAGGCATTTGGCCGAGTTCATGCCGCCGTGGTATCTGAAAAACCCCGAAACCGCCGCCAAGTGGAAGTTTATGCTTACCCCCGTAAGCTGGCGCTTCGCGGATCTAGAGCGTCGGCTTGCCCGCTCGCAGCGCCTCGCGAGCGGCGCGGAAGAGTTCCCGCTTGTCCCCTCGGGCGAGGAGGGTATCCTTCTTATGAAGGCGCTTCTGGGCGTACGCGAGTTTGTAAGCAACGTCAACATCCCCAACGCCGGGCAAATCCCGAACCTGCCCTTGGGCGCGGTTGTGGAGACTAACGCGCTTTTCCGCCTTGACCAGATAAAGCCGCTTATCGCGGGCAGTCTGCCCGGCAATATCCGCCCGCTTATCGCCAGACACGCCGATAACCAGGAAAACACGCTGAAGGCGGCGCTTAGCTTTGACTTCCGTCTCGCGCTGACAACCTTCCTTAACGACCCGCTGATGTGCGGCGTTTCGGAAACAGACGGCGAAACGCTTCTTAAAACCATGATGGCCAACACCGCGAAATACCTTCCCAAAGAGTGGGGAGTTTAGCCATGAATAAGCGCGCGCCCCGGCGAAGACCGGGGCGTCAGACTGGTGACAAATCCGCAAGATTCACGGGACGCTGAGGACAGCGTCCCCTACAATCCTTCCAAGGACTGTTTCTTTGTAGGGGGCGCAGTCCTCTGCGCCCCGCTTGTAAGGCTCGCATAGGCTATGGTGCCCCGGCGAAGACCGGGGCGCGTGTGCGTAACGGGGCGGTGCATATGGATAAAAAGCTCTTGGCGCGGCTTCAAAAATGGCATGATCAGAATAAGCACGACAAAATAATCAAAGAGATTTTGAAAGTCCCGCAGGAAAAGCGGGACTACGAACTGTCCGGCCTTTTGGCAAGGGCGTATAACAACAGCGCCGAATGCGATAAAGCGATAGAGCAGCTTTTGGTGTTTAAAGAGCGGGGAGAGACAGATCCGCTGTGGCTGTTCCGGCTTGCCTATGCCTATTACTATAAGGACGAGGACGAGAAAGCCCTGGCGCTTTTTGAAAAGTGCAGGGCGCTGAACCCAAGCGACCCGGACGCGGAGTTGTTTATCAATATGATTAACCGGGCAAAACAGGCTTCAGAGAACATAACGCCGTCATATCCGCAGGAGTGGTGGCTTCAGACTGTGACCCCGCCCCCAGAGATACCGGAAATCGAGTACCTTGCCGATATGTACCGCGACGAATACTACCCGGCTTTTCTGGTGGACAAGGTCAAAGCCGAGCTGTCCGCCATGACGGACTTTATTATGTCCGGCGTACATACCTATAAGGAAATCCAGCGCGAGTTTGACGCACATATAAAGGCGATCAACGGCCTTCAGGACGAGTTTTACGAAAACGACAGCGAACTTGAGACAACCGCCCGCGAATCCATAGGCGAAACGGTTATGGCAATGCTCGAACGCTTTGGCATAGGCATTGATATAGAAACGGCAATAAGGGA
>JAISVI010000165.1 GCA_031271665.1 Oscillospiraceae bacterium | reverse complement strand
CCCCTTCACGACTTCACAATAACCTGCATACCCGGGCCGAAGCCGCTGTTCGGCAGGGTGTAGAATCCAAGCCTTGTGTAGAACTCGTCGCGCCCCGGCCCGGCGAAAAGATTGACGGTAAGCCAGCGCCCCGGCGGGAAGAACGCGCGCACGCGGCTTATAGCGGTTCGTATAAGTTCGCTTCCAATGCCCGCGTTTCTGTGCGCGGGTACGACCATAACGTCATAGATGATAAAGACAAACGCGCCGTCGCCAACCACGCGAAGCATCCCGGCGGGTTCAAAATCCCCCCCGGGTTCGGCGCACAGGGCAAGCAGGGTAAACAGACTTCCGTCTATCGCCCGGCGCAGCAGAATGGGTTCAAGCGGCGGCAGTCCGCATTGCCGGCGGAACATCGCGAAATCCTGTGCGTCAAGCGCGTCAAGCCGGATTTCCATATCCGCCGTCATTCGCTTTCCGCCGCGCGGGCGGCGTATAAAACCCCGTACGGCGGCAAGGTAATACGGCACACCCCGTCACGTACGCCATAGCTTCCGCCCGCAAGCATGTCGCGCAGGGGGAAGGCGCTTTGCAGATTAACCTCGCGGGCTTCCCCGCCGCGGTTAAACAGGCAAAGCATCTCCTCGCCTTCCGACACGCGTTTGAAGCAAAGGATTTCATGCTCGGTGGGGATATAAAGGATATCCCCGGACTGAAGCGCCTCGCTTTCATTGCGTATGCGCGCAAGCGCGGCGTACCACCCAAGAAGCTCTTTGTCTTCGCGTCCCCACGGGTATCCGCGCCGGTTGAAGGGATCTTCGTAACCCTCCAGCCCCGCCTCGTCGCCGTAGTAAACCGTGGGCGAACCGGGGAACGCGAACATTATCGCCGCCGCGACTTTAAGCCGCGACACCGCAAGGCGGCGCTGTTCGGGCGTTAAAACGCTTATGCTCTTCATCGTCTTGGTCATATTCCAGTCGCCGGGCGACGCCCCAAGCACGGTAAGTATGCGCGGTGTGTCGTGCGTCCCAAGCGAGTTCATAAGCGAGTAATAGTTTTCTCTGGGATAGTGTTCGCGAAGCGCCTCCATCCGTTCGGCAAACTGGGCCGAGCTTCCGCCAAGCACAAAGGATATGGCCGCGTCGCGGAACGGGTAGTTCATCACGCCGTCAAGCTCGCCGCCAAGGAAATAGCGCCTTCGCACACCGTAGGATATCTTGTTGGACGCGTCCTCCCAAACCTCGCCGATGACCATGCCGTCGGCAAGTTCTTCCCTAACGGCGGCGCGAAGCTCTTCAATAAACGAGTCGGGCAGTTCGTCCGCCACGTCAAGCCGCCAGCCCGACGCCCCAAGGCGTATCCACTTGCGTATCACGCTTTTGTCCGAGCGTATTATGTAATCAAGGTAATCCGGGTTATTCTCGTTTATCTGCGGCAGGGTGTACACGCCCCACCAAGAGGAATATCTCTCCGGCCATTCCTGAAAGTCAAACCAGTCAAAGTATTTTGACTCTTTCGACTGGTACGCGCCAAGTTCCGGGTAAGTGCCGCGCCCGTTAAAGTACACGCTGTCAAAGCCGGTGTGGTTGAACACCCCGTCCAGAAGCACGCGAATCCCCCGCTCCGCCGCCGCCTTGCAAAGGGCGGTGAAATCCCCCTCGGTGCCAAGCATCGGGTCAACGGACATATAATCGGCGGTGTCGTATCGGTGGTTGCTCGCGGCCTCGAACACAGGGCTGAAATAAATCGTCTTCACGCCAAGCTTATCCAGATAATCAAGCTTTTCAATTACGCCAAGCAGATTCCCGCCGAAGAAGTCGCGATTCTTAATCTCGCCGCCGGAGTCCGGGAGATAGTCCGGGCAGTCGCCCCACCTTCTATGTACGCGGCGCGAACCGACCATGCCCGCCGGATTCGGAATGACGCTTCGGCAAAAGCGATCGGGGAATATATGATAGGTTATGCCGCGCCCGTACCAGTCCGGAACGCTGCTTTGCTTATACACCGTAAGCTGATAGCTTGGCGGCTCGCTTTCATAGCGCGTCCCCACGCCGCCGGAAAGCCCGGACGCGGGGCCGATAAACCCGCCGGGCTGTCCCCCGCCCATCTCATAGGAAAAATAGTACCATACCGGCCCCAGAAGACCCTTAGTATCCAAAACACAGGAAAAGGCGTCGCAGTCGGCCTCTATGCCGTCGCGCTCCGCCTCAACCACAAATTTACGCCCGCCGAACTCGTCTATAACGTGAAGACGCACCGCGCCGACCTGCCACGCGCGCGGCGGCGTAAGCCGGAATGAAACCGGCGTTCCCGCAGGCACCGCGCCGAACGGGGATTTATGCCGCAAATCGCGGGAATCGAAAAACATCTCCTCGCGCTCCTTTGTCGTGCCGACATTATGGGGTTTCTTTCGTCCGCAATTCCATAGCGTCCCTTGGAAAGCTTTTTAACGGAACGCCATCATATAACTGCCGCTGCCACTCTGTGTAATCAAAAGGCTCTTTGATTTTAAGTCTCTCCGTTCGGTACTCCTCGGCGCTTGCTTCCGAGTGCGGTAAAATGCCGATAAGCGATTCTGTATAAGAACCCTTCAGCATTGCGTCAATTTCGGATATTGAAAACTGCGGCATTGCGTTGCGCTCTTCTTTGAGGAAAAG
>JAISVI010000100.1 GCA_031271665.1 Oscillospiraceae bacterium | reverse complement strand
GATGTAGTCCACCTGGTCCCGGTCCACCTCAATCACCTCGTTGCGGTGGCGGCAGGTAATCCGTTCGTTCGCCAGGCAGCCGTTCCCGTCCACCGGCTCGGTGGCCTGGGCGACGACATATTCGTCCTCCACATCCGCTGTCATATAGTTGACCTCGTCCGTGACCCGGCGCGTCTCGGGGTCAATCTTCTGGAAGGGCGCCTCTATAAAGCCGTATTCGTTGATACGGGCATAGGTGGAAAGATAGGATATAAGGCCGATGTTCGGGCCTTCCGGCGTCTCGATGGGACACATGCGGCCATAGTGGCTGTAGTGGACGTCGCGCACCTCGAAGTTGGCGCGTTCGCGGGAAAGGCCGCCGGGGCCAAGGGCCGACATGCGGCGCTTGTGCGTAAGCTCGGCAAGCGGGTTTGTCTGATCCATAAACTGCGACAGCGGGCTTGAACCGAAAAACTCTTTAATTGCCGCCGTGACGGGGCGGATATTGATAAGGCTTTGCGGCGTTACTATGTCAAGATCCTGAATGGTCATGCGCTCGCGTATAACGCGCTCCATACGGCTGAACCCGATGCGGAACTGGTTCTGAAGAAGCTCGCCCACGCTGCGAAGGCGGCGGTTGCCAAGATGGTCAATGTCATCCACCGTACCGATGCCGTGTGCAAGCGCGCACATGTAGTTAATGGACGAAAGTATATCGTCCGCGGTTATGTGTTTGGGGATAAGGTCGTCCCGACGGTCGGTAAGCGCCTCGGCAAGGTTTTCCGGCTCGCTGTCAAGGATTTCGCACAGAACGGAGAAGCGCACCTTTTCGGTAAAGCCAAGCGCCTCGGCGTCGATGTCCACGAAAGTGCGCAAGTCAACCATGTTGTTGGAAAAGACCTTTATTTCCTTGCCGTCAACATCGACCCACATTTCATAAACGCCGCGCCCCTCGATATCGCGGGCCTGCTCGCGGCCAAGCACCGTGCCGGCCTCGGCCAGAATCTCACCCGTGCGCGGGTCGGCGACGGGTCTTGTAAGCTTGCGCCCGGTCATACGCGGCGCGAGAGCCAGCTTCTTGTTGAACTTATAGCGCCCGACATTGCTTAAATCATAGCGGCGCATGTCGAAGAAAAGGCTGTTAAGAAGGCCTTCGGCGCTGTCCACCGTCGGCGGCTCGCCGGGGCGCAGGCGCTTGTATATCTCAATAAGCGCTTCCTCGCGGGTCTTTGCGCCGTCCTTTTCAAGGGTTGCGACAATGCGCTCGTCATCGCCGAACATCTCGCGTATTTCCGTGTCCGTCTTCACGCCCACTGCGCGGATAAGGCTTGTCACATAAAGTTTGCGGTTCTTGTCAATACGTACCGAGAAAATGTCGTTGACATCCGTTTCATACTCAAGCCACGCGCCGCGGTACGGTATGACCGTGCAACTGTGAAGCGCCCCGACCGCATCCTGATTCTCATCGTAATAGATGCCCGGCGAGCGCACTATCTGGGATATAATAACGCGTTCGGCGCCGTTGATTACAAACGTGCCGCCCTCGGTCATAAGCGGGAAATCGCCCATAAAGATTTCCTGCTCTTTGATTTCCTCGGTCTCGCGGTTGCGCAGACGGACGCGCACCTTAAGCGGCGCGGCGAACGTCGCGTCCCGCTCCTTGCACTCCTCCACCGGGTATTTGGGGGTGCTTTCAAGGTGATAGTCCGTAAAGCTTAGTTCCAGATTCCCGGTGTAGTCGTTTATGGTGGCGACATCCCGGAAAACCTGTTTAAGCCCGGTTTCAAGAAACCAGCGGTAGGAATCCTTCTGCACCTCGATAAGATTCGGCATGTCCAACACGTCGTCCAGACGCGAATAGCTTTTTCGCATTGTGGTTCCGTACTGCATGTCCTTGCGCATTAGGCGATCACTCCATCATAATATCCTTCGACACGCTTGGCCGTGATGTAGGGGATTCACTTAAAGTTTCGCTTTGGTGTTGCATTTCGGCGCGGCCTGTGCTAGAATGCGCACGGGAGTCTTTATGGCTCCTTTTCTTGCGTCTTAAAAAACAGGGGCGCAATTCGGGATTGTATCACAGACTTGTAAGGCTTGTCAACGATTTCTTGCAGATTTATGGAGAAATTTTTATGACAAAATATACCGTGGGCAAAAACGACGCAAACCAACGCGCCGACCGCTTCGTTTCCCGGATTGAAAAGGGGCTTACAGCCGGACAAATCCAGCGGCTTTTCAGGAAAAAAGACGTTAAGCTTGACGGCAGACCTATAAAACCCGACACAAGGCTTCCCGAGGGCGGGGTGCTTACGGTATACGGCGGGCGGGACGATCTCGACAAGCGAGCGGCGCAGGACGGGCGAACGCAGTTCGCCCCTACGGGGGGTTCGGAGAATCCGCCGTTTGTAGGGGCGAACTGCGTTCGCCCGCATTGTGCCGTCTCGAAAAAAGCGCTTGACATAACATATGAAGACGAAAACCTTTTGCTTTTATGGAAACCGCCCGGCCTTCTGTCCCAGCCCGACAGCGTAAGCGCGGGCGCGGAGGACTCGCTGCTTGCGCGCGTCAAGAGGTATCTGTTAGAAACCGGCGCGTGGACTCCCGAGACAGAGAACACCTTTTCCCCCGCCCTTTGCCACCGCCTTGACCGCGGCACCGAGGGGCTTGTTATGGCGGCAAAAAACGCCCAAGCGCTTAGGATATTGACGGAGAAACTGCGCGCGCGCGAAATCCGCAAGTTCTACCGCTGTGTCGTACACGGACGCCCCCTCCCCGCCCAAGGCATTTGGGAGGACTTCCTTTTCAAGGACGCGAAAAAAGGCCGCGTATACGTGCGTCCCCGGAACGTGCCGGGCGCGAAATCCGCCGCTTTGCGTTATGAAACAATACGCTCTTCCGGCGCGCTTTCCCTTATGGATGTTGAGCTTATGACCGGGCGCACACACCAGATACGCGTACAGTTCGCCTCGCGCGGGTATCCCCTTCTTGGCGACGGCAAGTACGGCCAGTCGGCGCTTGACAGGCCATACAGCCCCAAGCGCCAGGCGCTTTGCGCCTTTAGGCTTGAGTTCGCCTTTCAAACCCCGGCCGGCGAGCTTGACTATCTGCGGGGAAAGGTATTTGAACGCGACGCGGCGTTTTCTGACTTAAAACTTGTTTTTTGACGCTCTGACCGCGCCCGGCGGCGCGAGGTGTCGTACGATTCCCATAATTACCGCAACCCGACCCATCTCCGGGAAAAGGTAAAAAAAGGCTTGCCTTTTTCCGGAGATGTCTGTAAAATTACTGCGAGGTGAAAAAAATGAACATAGGTATCCGTTTCCATGACACAGAGGACATATCATTTGAAGAGCGCGTTGCCAATATTAAAGAACAGGGCTTTGGCTGCGCCCATGTCGCGCTTAACAAATCCTTCGCGGGGTTTGCCGGAGACACCGCAATGACGCCGGGGTTCGCCATGTATCTTAAGAAGGTCTTTGCGCGCAACGAAATTGACATTGCCGTTTTGGGATGTTACTTAAATCTTCTGCATCCCGACCCGGAAAAGCTTAAAAGCATTCAGGAGACTTACCGGGCGCATATACGCTTCGCGTCCGTGCTTGGCTGCGGCGTAGTAGGTACGGAAACGGGATGTCCCAATCCCGAGTACCGCTATGTGCCGGAGTGCCATTCGGACAAGTGCTTCGACGCGTTCGCGCGCAACCTTGCCCCCGTTGTCGAGGACGCCGAGCGCTTCGGCGTAATCCTTGGAATAGAACCTGTCTGGAATCACTCTGTCTACGACGCGGCGCACGCGAGAAGGCTTCTTTCCATACTGGCCTCGCCAAACGTGAAGATCATCCTTGACCCGGTGAACCTTCTGTGCGCGATAAACGCCGACAGCGCGCAAAGCGTTATAGACGAAGCGATAGAGCTTCTTGGCGAGGATGTCGCGGTCTTGCACATCAAGGATTATATTCGCGAGGGCAACGCCGTCAGAAGCGTCGCCGCCGGGTTCGGGCAGATGGATTACACAAGCATTATGCGCTTCGCCAAGCGCGAAAAACCGTATATTCACGCCACGCTTGAAAACACGACCCCCGATAACGCCGAAAAGGCGCTTGAAAACGTACGCGCGGCGTACGCGGCTGTGTAGGGGACGATGGCAATCGTCCCGCAGGTTGCACGCTGCCCGTTTAGGGCGTCGCGCCCTACATACGTTGTAAAGGAGAAACCACATGAAACTAGCCTTTAACGCTAGGCAGCGGACTTTTTCCCTGTTTGCGGCGCTGCTGCTTATCCTTTCCCTGTTCGGCGGGTGCGCGGAGCAACAGCAGAACGTCAACCCGCTTTTATGGAAGGTGACATCCCCGGAAGGACAAGTTCTGCACCTCTTCGGCTCAATCCACGCCGCCGAGGAGGATTTGTATCCCCTTCCCGACTATATTAATGGCGCGTTTGACAGCAGCGGCGCGCTTGCGGTAGAGGCCGACATTGTCGCCATTGAGTCCGATTATACGGCTATGGCGGAGATGTCCGTTCAAATGATGTATGCCGATGGGCAGACGATTGCCGGCGAAATCGGCGCGGAACTTCATGAGAAAGCGAAAGCCGTTATGGCTGACCTTGAGGAAGAACTGGCGTTGGGCGTTCCGCTGTCCATGCTTGACATGTTCCGCCCGGCGATGTGGGTTTCAGCTTTGGAGAATGTCGCGGCGAAGCGTTCGGGGCTTCAGATGGAGTTCGGCCTGGACAGGCATTTCCTTACAGAAGCTAAGGCGCGGAACATGGAAATTCTGGAGGTGGAATCCGTCGCCGAACAGACCGCCATGCTTGTCGGCTTCTCCGCGCCGCTGCAGGCAATGCTGCTGGAGTCCGCTTTGGAAGTAGACGCGAACGTCAATGGGTTGAAGGCGCTGTATCTCCTTTGGAAAATGGGGAACGAAGACTTGCTTGCCGCCTCTATCGAGGGGGACACCGAAGATATGCCGGATGGGCTTTCCGCCGAATACGAAAGCGCAATGATGACCCAGCGCAATATCAAAATGGCGGACGCGGCGAAACGCTATATGTCCGAGGGTAAGAACGTCTTTTTTGTGGTGGGGCTTGGTCATATGCTTGGCGAGGACGGCATTGTAAGCCTTCTGAAAAAAGACGGGTATACGGTGGAGACGCTGAACGGATAGAGGGAGCTTTCACTTACCGCTCTACACCACACCACGCGATTTTCGCATAACTTGGCAAGCTCGGACATATCCATGCTGAAGAGGGGGTATGTCTATGAAACGAATCGCCGCACTTTTATGTACTGCGGCCTTTGTCGCGGCAATTGCCGCGCCCTGCGTGGCTGTGGAAACCGCGGATACGCCGCCGCCTGCGAAGGCCGCCTTCCCCGCCGGGCCGAGCCTTGCCGCGCCGTCGGCGATACTTATCGAGCGTGACAGCGGCACGGTGCTTACCGAGAAGAACGCCGACGCGCGGCTTGCGCCCGCCAGTGTCACAAAGGTTATGACGCTTCTGCTTACCATGGAGGCCATTGACTCCGGTCAGATAACAAAGGACAGCGTTCTTACCGTCTCCCAAAACGCGATGGATATGGGCGGAAGCACGGCCTATCTGGGCGCGGGGGAAAAATACAGCGTACACGATATGCTGAAGGCGGTGGCCATTCAAAGCGCCAACGACGCCGCGATTGCTTTGGCGGAGTTTCTGTCCGGCAGCGAAAGCGCGTTTGTGGATCGCATGAACATAAGGGCGCGGGAGCTTGGGATGACCAACACACAGTTTAAGAACTGCCACGGATTGGACGCCGACGGGCATTACACCTCGTCGCGCGATATCGCGCTTATGAGCCGGGAACTGCTTTTGCATCCCGATATCCGGAACTATACGACCATATGGATGGATTCCCTGCGGGACGGCACGTTCCAACTTGCCAACACAAACCGTCTTGTGCGCTTTTATCCGGGCGCGACGGGGCTTAAAACCGGCTCGACCTCCAAGGCGGGGTGCTGTATCTCCGCATCCGCCGAAAGGGACGGCATGGAGCTTATCGCCGTTATTATGAACGCGGACAATACCGACGACCGTTTCAACGGCGCGCGCGCGCTTCTTGACTTCGGGTTCGCCACCTTCACCGCGATAAAGGCCTATCCGGATCAGGTACCCGTCCCCGTCCCCGTACGGCTTGGCGAAGTGAAAGAAATCCAGCCGGTGATAGAGAACGAGCGCGGCATCGTTGTGGAAAAGTCCAAGGCCGGCGCTATAACGCGCGACATCACGCTTTCCCAAAAGGTTACGGCGCCGATTATCAAGGGTCAAAGGCTTGGCGAACTTACGCTTTCGCTTGACGGAAAACCGCTTATCACAGTGCCTTTGGTGGCGGCCGAGGACGTAAAAAGGCTTTCGTTTGGGATGGTGCTGGGGCGGCTTTTGAAAACGCTTGTATTTGGCAGGGTGTGACGAAAATACCGCAAGGTGGCTGTATCGGGCTGATACAGCCACCTTTTTGGCTTGTGAAAAACTATAGGCAATAGGGCGGCGGAGTGCGGGGGGATGTGGCGCGCCATTCCGATTACGGCGAAGAAATCGCGCCCCCGTTCCTTCTGGAACAAGAGGCGCGCCCTTCGGTTAACGGATTGTCAGACGCAGCGGTTTTTAAGGTCGCGGAAGTCGTTGCACTCAATCGCGTTGGGGGGGAAGAACTCGTCAACGGGGAACTTGATGCGTCTGAACAGATCGCAGGGGTTATCGTCGCTGGAACTGATGCACTCCTTATCGGGCAGGCAGACGTCTATCACGGGGACAACAAGCTGGGTGTCGCGCTCCAGACGAATGATGGAGAACTGGCCGAGTGTGCAGTAAACGCGTTTTTCCTCGCCGCCCATAACAAGCTCGTCATCGAAAACCGCGGCGATGCTTTCGGGTACGTCGATGCAGTCACAACCGCCGCAGGGGTTGCACTCGCAGACATCGGCAAGCTTTACGTTAAGGCAGATGGGGTCGACGACCTCGACGATCGCGGCGGGCATATTAGCCATTCTGATAAGCTGGTTGTCAAGGCCTTCCAGACTGGCCTGCGATGTAAAGATTTTCGCGTTGCCTTCGCTTCCGAAAAGGATAACGCGCTTGTCGAACGTGGCAAGCCCCGATACCTCGACGGGTGTGCGGACTCCCGTAAACACGTCAAGGATGACCTTGTAGAAGTATTTAACATCCACTGTGTAGAACCCGCGGTTGAACGAAACGCTTTCTACGTCGATGTAGACCCAGATAAGCTCCGCGCGGCGGGCTTTGACGTTGACGGCCTTGTCAACAACGTCTTGGGCATAGCGTGGCATATATACGCGCAAATCTTCAAGACAGTCTTTGTCCCGGCAGGCGTCGTATATTTTCTTGGTGTGGATGCAGACGGCTTCCTTAGCGTGGGTATCTTTCCCAGCGACCGGGCCCGTCAGACATTTTTCAGGCATGGTGGGTACCTCCTAATTTAATGAATTGACAGCATTTGCCGCCTTCATTCTCATGGTATGCCAAATAAAGGAGGGTGGTGCGAAGGAAAAAGCAGGAAGGCGGTTTTTACGACAGAAAATTTTTTGACACGTCTATTGACTTATGCTCAGTAGCGTGTTATACTACTGATTATAAAACAATAAAAGGAGGAATCTCCATGACCAAGAGCGACTTTATCAAACGGCTGCGCAAAGCCCTTCGCTGGAACTTTGACGAAAGCGAAATCGCGGACATTCTGGCGGACTATTCCGGGTTCTTCGATTCGGGAGAGGCGGAAGGAAAACCCGAACATGAAATCTCCGCCGAGCTTGGCGACCCGGCGGAGATTGCGAACGGGCTTGTCCGAACGCTTGAAAAAAAGCGCGCCGCGCCCCTGTCAATAAGGATAATCTTCTGTATGTTCCTTACCGCCGTACTCGGCTTCGCAGCAATTATGCTAATGAAGTCCTCTCTCGTTCCGCACGACTACGTCCACGTTGGCGCTTTTTTCACCATTGTCGCTGCTGCGCAGTGGCTTATACTTACGGGCTTGCGTTTCAGACTGCCCCCGACAGTCCGCTCGTCCGTAAAGGCATCAAAACGTGTGATTATCCTCTGTCACGCATTTCTTGCCGCTCTCTCTGCGGGCGTTTTCTTTTCCGAGCTTGCATTGCTGAGGCACTTGATAGAAGTTCCCATATATCCGGCTTGGTATCCGGCTTGGGTGTCTGCTTTTTTCGACATTACTGATGCGTTAATGTACCTGTCGATTATAGGCGCTACAGTTCCGGTGTACGCGTTTTATCGTTCAATGCCCCAGTATTTCACCGTTATAATACATGCTTTTGGGTCGTCTTTCTTTATGTTATGCACGGGCGACGTGTTTCGTTTATTAGATGATCCTATATACATGTTAGAGGGTTTTTACAAGACGCCGGTCGTATACGGCGCCGGGGTTTTGCTTACGGTTCTGTCCGGGCTGTTCATACACGCCCTGTCCAAAAGGAGGGCGAAGTGATGGAGGCACAGATTAAAAAAGGCGTCTTGGAGATGTGCGTACTTTATATAATAAGCGATAAGGAAACCTATGGCTACGACGTGATGAAAACCATGAGGCATCACTTCCCCGAGGTCAATGAAAGCACGTTTTACGCCATACTGCGCCGTCTGCACGCCGACAAAAGCGCCGAGATAAGCCTTGGGCTTGAATCTAACGGCCCGACCCGCAAGTATTACAAAATCACGGAAAGCGGGCGCGAGGTGCTGCGGCGGAACATCGAAAGTTGGAAGCGCGTCTCTTCTACCGTAGAGGCAATCGGGATACGCTAGTCATTGGCTGTACCACTGCTCTTGGGACAGGTAAAGCCTTGCGTATTCGCCGTCACGGCGCATTAGATCCGCGTGGGTTCCCGTTTCTGCGACTTCCCCGTCTTTCATAACGACAATCTTGTCAACAAGCTTGCTTAACCCGACCCTGTGCGAGATGATGACGGCGGTTTTGTCCTTCGCGATTTCAAGAAACTTTGTAAGTATTTCCGTTTCTATAAGCGGGTCAAGCGCGCTTGTCGGCTCGTCAAGGATTATAAGCTCGCTTGCGCGGAACAGTCCGCGCGCTATCGCAAGCTTCTGCCACTCGCCGCCGGACAGCTCGCTTCCGCCGAATTCGCGGCCCAAAACGCCGTCGAGCCCGCCGACCTCGTCCGTTATGTACGCAAGCCCGACCCCGCGCAGCGCGGCGGTAATTTCATCGTCGCTGCCCATGCGGCGCGTGTCCGATATGGCGACGTTTTCGCGCAGGGTAAGGTTATAGGAAACAAAATTCTGCGAGATTACGGAAACATTTTTGAAAAACGACTCTTTGCTGAAGCCCCGCACGTCCGCGCCGTCGTACAGCACTTCGCCGCTCTCCTGCGGGTACAGCCCCAGAAGAAGCTTGGACAGCGTGGTTTTGCCGCTTCCGTTCTCGCCCAAAACCGCGATCTTCTCGCCCCTTTGAATATCAAGGCTGACGTTCCGCACGGCGTACCCGGCGGCGTTGGGGTATTTGAAGCTTACATTTCTGGCCTTTATCCCCGATTTCAGCCCGCCATATTGCATGTGTCCGTTTTGCTCCTCCGGCAGGTCAAGGAAGCCAAAGTAGTCGCGCGCGTAAGAAAGGTTCTCGGGCAGCTTGCCAAAGCTTATAAGAAATTCCCGCATGTTTGCCTGCACCTTCGCGAAGGCGTTCAGCGACGCCCCCAGAACGCCGACGCTTACGTCGCCGTTTATCGCGAGAAGCAGCACGATAATAACCGAAAGACCGTAGCCGACAATACATATCGCGTCACAGAACAGCATGGATTTTACGTCTTTAAGGTTGACCTTCCATGTCTCCTCGTTCACTTCGTCGCGCAGGCGCGCCCATTTGCCCGTTATGTAGCCGTCAAAGCCCATGACGCGCATTTCCTTCGCGGTACGCCGGCCGTTGAACAAATTCCACAAATAGGTAAGAAGCCGCGTCTTTTTTGCCTGGGCGTACTTAACGCGGTAAAACTCCCTTCCGCGCAGAAGCCGCGAAATAAAATGCGGCGCGACGGATAAAAGCGAAACCGGCACAAGCCACAGGCTGAAAGACGCCAGAACTGCGACCACGCCAACAATTGAAACCGCAGAACCCGCGAATATAAGACACTGCTTAAAGACTTCGGCCATAACGTTATCGTTTACCGCTTTCTCGGCACGTTCTTTGTTATTAAGCAGCCCGGCGTCCTCGAATGCGATAAGCGGCATTTTCGCCATTTTTTCATAAAGCTTTATGCGGAATAAATGGCTTCCTTTCTCGAAGACCCCGGTGTTCGTCGCCGTGTCGCCGACAAAAGCAAGCACGTCGTTAATGAAATACGCGACCAAATAAACGGCGGCGTAGAAAACAAGACTGCCGCCCGTATCCTCGCCGTTCAGCGCCTTAAGCGCGCCGTCGAACAAGCCGACGGTTACGACCGTTTCAATCGCCGGCATTGCCTGCCCCAGAATACTGTGCAGGGCGGAAAGCGCACTTGAAAACGGGGCATACCTGAAAAGGCCGGAGAATATGCCCGCGATGATTTTGGGTGCTTTGTTGTTTTTCATGTCACACGTACCAAGCGCTTTGGGCGCTGAACATCTCCGCGTACAACCCGCCGTTTTCCATAAGCTGAGTATGTGAACCCTGTTCCTTAACCACGCCCTCGCCGATGACGATGATCTTATCCGCCATCTTCGCGCTTGCAAGGCGGTGGGAAATCATTATGCAGCCCCTGGAGCGCAAAACCTCGGAGAACGATTTGTACATCTCGCTTTCGGCAACGGGGTCAAGCGACGCGGCTGGCTCGTCCAGAATCACAAAGGCGCTTGGGGCAAGACAGGCCCGCGCAATCGCAACGCGCTGCCATTGGCCGCCGGACAAGTCAACGCCGCCTTCCTCCAACTTGCCAAGCGGGGTGTCAAGCCCGATGTCGTCATTGACCCACAGCCCCTGTTTCAAGGCGGACTCAAGTTCCTCGTTGCAGTCCATTTTTGACAAATCCCCGAAAGCGACGTTTTCGCGCAGGGTAAGCGAGTAGTTGCAGAAATCCTGAAACACGACGCTGAACACGCCGCAAAGCTGTTTGTTGCTTAGGTCGTTAATGTCGATGCCGTTTATAAGGATACGCCCGCTGTCCGGCCTGTACAGGCGGCAAAGCAGTTTTATAACCGTGGATTTGCCCGCCCCGTTCTCACCGACAAGGGATACGCGCTCGCCCGCGCCTATTTCAAAAGAAATGCCGTTCAAAATAGTCCTGTCGGTTTTCGGATATCTGAAAGTCACGTTTTCAAAGGCAATCCGGGGACTTGCAAGGTTTTCTCCGCCACTGTTTTCCGGCATCTCGCCCATCTTGAGAAAAATATCATAGTGGTCAATCAAAAGGGTGGCGCGCTTGGCATACTGAAGAAGGCGCGAAAGGTTCTCGGTGGCGTGTATGACCGTGGCGATAGAGGTTATCAGCGCCGTAAACAGCCCGATTGAGATGTTTTGCGCAATAACCGCGTTTACAAGATAAATCACAAGGAATACCGTCCACGCCTTGAACAGAAGCGTGCTTGCAAAGGCGAATCTCTGCGCGTATATCGCCGTTTTCAACCGCTCGTTCAGAACGGTTTCCGATTTTTTCCGCCACTTATCTGAAATGTACCCGGACGCACCGAATATTTTCAGTTCCAATGCGGGTTCTTTGCCGGAAAGCAACCCGCCAAGATAGTCAAGCCGCCGCTCTTCGGAGGACTGCTCGTACCAAAGCTTATGCGAGATGCTTTGCGATTTGAAATCAAACCAGACCATTGGGAATATCAAAAGGATAAACCCAAGCATAAACCACACGCTTACCTGCGCGAAGATAAGCGAGGATATGACAATGACGACAAAAAGGCTTGTACACGCAAGCGCGCTTGTATACGTGCCTTGCAGGAAACGCTGCGGCTCGTTGCTCATGCGTTTGATTGTGTCCTGCGTGTCCTTATCCTCGAAATTGGCGTAATCAAGTTTCCTAAACTTCTCGACTATGACCGGCGTGAACTTTGCGTTCAACTTCCTGCTTACCGAGATACCGGTTATCCCGTCAAAAAAGCTGTCAGTGGTACGGAAAAACATCGTAAACAACAAAAGCCCGCACCACAGAACCACCGCTTGGCCGCCCGCATTGCCGCCTATGTACAAAACCGAGGCGTCGATAAGCCGCTGTGTAAAATATATGGCAAGCGGGGTCAGCGTCGCCATTAGAACCCTTTGCGCGATTTTAAGGCTTGCCTCTGCCGGCGCGAATTTAAGCACTATCGCGACGGCTTTATACGCCTGCTTCAAAAACATCCGGCGGCCTCCTTTGCGAATCTATAAGGGCTTATTGTCAAGCGGGACAATGGCAAGTGTCTTACCCAATGGCGTCAGGACTTTAATAATTGTTGAAAGCTGAGGGTCGGTGCTCCCGCGCTCCAAGCGGGCTATAACGGGTTGCCGGACACCGCTTACTTCTTCCAATTCTTTTTGTGTCATGCCGCTTGACTGACGTGCATTGACAATCTCTCCTAACAGTGCAACTTTAATATCTGTTTCGGCTCTTTCTTCCGGTGTGAGAAGTGCTTCCCGCAAGCAATCCCAATCATCGCCAACGGGAGAGATGGACTTATTCCGCATTATTCTCGCTCCTGTCAATAAAATCTTTCATATTTCGCTTTGCCTGTGTAATTTCCCGTTGGGGAGCTTTCTTAGCCTTCTTCACGTAATGGTGTAACAGAACAAATTGTCTGCCATTCCAATGGAAGAAAAAGAATCTGTCGTTCAACGGCCGGAGTTCCCATATATCACCGTCAACATGTTTTACGAACGGTTCGCCTGTCCTTGTGCCATATTCCCTCAGCGCCTGCAGGTAATAGTCTATCTTCGCCAGTTTAATGCGGCTGTCTTTATCTGTTTTTTGCGCCAAATCTGTTAGATACTCTTTAATTGGCTGATTGCCTTGGGCGTTCTTGTATATTATAACTTTGAACATTGTCATTATCCCTCTCTGTTCATATTATAACCGATAAGTTATTGCACGTCAATAATTTAAAGCATATCAAAGCGCACAGCAGACGGGTTTTCCCGCTTACCGCGCGTTTTTCCAGTAATGCACCGCAAGCTGGGTGCGGTCGCGCAGGCCGAGTTTTTCAAGAACGGAGGACACCGTGTTGCGCACCGTCCCCTGCGACAGGTAAAGCTTCGCCGCTATTTCGCCGTTTGAAAGCCCGGTCGCCACAAGCGCAAGCACCTCGTTTTCCCGCTCGGTAAGTTCACCGAACGCTTCCGGCGCGGCTTTGCGCACGGCAAGTTTTACGCCCTTGTCAAATACCTGCGCGCCCTTGCCGACGGCGCGTATACGCTCTATGATTCCGTCGGCGGGGGTGCTTTTAAGCAGATACCCCTCCGCGCCCGCCCCGATTGCCGCGGCGATATAACCGTCGTCGGTGAAGGTGGTAAGCATAACGACCTTTACCTCGGGGAACGCGCTTTTTATTTTTTCCGTTGCCCTCACACCGTCGCAGACGGGCATTCTTATATCCATAAGGACTATGTCCGGCTGTTCTTCGGCGCACAGGCTGAACGCCTCGTCGCCGTTGGCGGCGGTTCTGGCCGTCCACCCGTCCTGAAGCTCCAGCATCATTTTAAGGCTGTCCCGGATAAGCCCGTCGTCGTCGGCTATTATAAGCTTCACGGCGCACCTCCTGTGGTTTTAGGCAGAACGCACACTATCTGAAACCCGCTTTCAGCGCTGATCGTAAGCGTTCCGCCAGCGGCGCGGACGCGCTCGTCCATGCCGGTAAGGCCAAGGCCAAGCTTGGGCTTGCTTTTAAGCCTTCCGTTATCGGAAATTCGCATACGTATATACCGCGCGTTCCCGTCAAGCCGCACGGCGGCGCTTGTGGCGTTCGAGTGGCGGGCAATGTTTGTAAGCGCCTCTTTAAGACTTATGTACAAAAGCTCCCAATGCGCCGTTCCGGCTAAGTCCCCGCCGCCCGTGAAGCTTACCGGGCAGAAAGAAAACTCCTCGCAAAGCCGGGCGAGCTCTTCCGATCCAAGCGTACGCGCGGGTTTAAGGTTGTGTACCGTTTCGCGCAGATGCGTGTTCGCGGACTCAAGCCGCGCGGCGGTCTGCAAAAGCAGTTCGCCCGCCCGCGCGTCCCCTTTTTCGTAAAGTTTTATGGCCGTTTGAAGCGCAAGCGACGCGCCGGATATTTCGTGTCCCACGTTGTCGTGTATTTCCTGCGCTATGCGCGAGCGCTCGGCAATCTCGGCAAGGTTTGCCGCGTGACGTATCTCAAGCGACTGAACCCCGCGCATATCCTCCAGTTTAAGGCGCTGCGACCTGTCCTCGTATTCCTTTCGGAACATCTCGCGCTCAAGCGCCGCCCAGCGGTTTTCAAGTATCCCAAGCACCGGCAGCATAAGCCCAAGCAGCGCCGGCGTCCAAAAGAAGGCGTACCCGCAGCAAAGCGCGGCCTCTGCCGCCGCAAGCAGGCGG
>JAISVI010000101.1 GCA_031271665.1 Oscillospiraceae bacterium | reverse complement strand
GAGCTACCGCTCTTTCCTTTTCCCTCGAATGAGAATCGCATTTTCTTCAATCCGCTTGTTCCGCGTATAACGGCTCCGATTTTAGGGTTTTCTGTTATTTCGTTTTCGAGTCTCCGCCGATCCTCGTCGTTCAGACCCATGCGTTCCCATTCTTTATCAAACTCATGTGTCGATACGAACATCCTGTCTATCTCTATCATCCCCTTTTGGTTCTATACACATTCTATCCTATTTAATAGGATATGTCAAGTGTTTTTCAAAAGAAACCCCGGAGATTTTTCTCCGGGGTTCAGACTGTAAACAGGCGGTAGGACGGGACGTAGGGGGCGGTCGTCCCGACCGCAAACGCGGCTGTATTTACACTATCAGCATCGCGTCGCCGAAGGAAAAGAACCTATACCTTTCGCGCACGGCCTCGGCATAGGCGGCGAGGATGGCGTCGCGCCCGGCCAGAGCCGAAACGAGCATAAGCAGCGTACTTTCCGGAAGGTGGAAGTTTGTTATAAGCGCGTCAGTCACGCGGAAGCGATAGCCGGGGGTGATAAACAGCTTTGTGCTTCCGGCAAGCCGCGACAGCGTTCCCGTTTCGTCCGCCGCGGACTCAAGCGCGCGGCAGGCCGTAGTGCCGACGGCAACAACGCGCCCTCCGGCGCTTTTTGTTTCACGGACGGCGCGCGCCGTTTCTTCGGGGATGACATACACCTCGTCGTGCATAACATGGTCTTCGACGTTCTCGGTCTGCACCGGGCGGAACGTCCCAAGTCCGACGTGAAGGGTAAGCTCGCACACGCGCGCGCCGCCACTTCTTATCGTATCCAGAAGCTGCGGAGTGAAATGCAGTCCCGCCGTCGGCGCGGCGGCTGAGCCGTTTTGCGAGGAATACACCGTCTGATAGCGTTCCGGGTCGTCCAGACGCTTTGTAATATACGGCGGAAGCGGCATTTGCCCAAGCCGGGACAGGCATTGTAAAAACACGCCGTCATACAAAAACCGCACAAGGCGGATACCGCCCCCGCGGACTTCCAGAACCTCCGCGCGCAAAGCGCCGTCCCCAAATGAAAGCGTGTCGCCGCGCCCTATCCTTTTTCCGGGCTTCGCCAATGCCTGCCAACAGTCGTTACCATGCTCTCTAAGCAGTAAAAGTTCCGCCGTTCCGCCGCTTTTTTCGCGCGTTCCGATAAGGCGCGCGGGAAGAACGCGCGAATTGTTAAGCACAAGGCAGTCCCCCGGCCTAATCATCTCCGGCAGTTCGTGAAAACGGCGGTGCGCAAAAGCGGGACTCCCGGAAGAGTCCCGTGAAAGAACCAGAAGACGGCTGTCGTCGCGCTTTTCAAGCGGCGTCTGCGCGATAAGCTCTTTTGGCAGGTTATAGCTGAATTCTTCTGTTTTCATTGTAACTGCGTTATACCCCCGACGTGACTTCCACGCCTGTGTAGTAAAATTTCAAAATCTCGTCAAATGTGAAGCCAAGGTCGGCCATGCAAAGCGCGCCGATTTGGCTCATGCCCACGCCGTGTCCGTTGCCCCGTCCGCTTACGATATAAACCCCCGGCTTAACGTCCGGGTCTTGCACCTTCGGCACTACCGCAAGCCCATTGGCTGTCATCATATAGATGTCGCCCTGAAGGCTTTTTTCGGTGACTTCCCCGTCCGCGCCGACGACCCACACAGACTCGCCCTGCTTGGCGGAAGTCTGCCCCGACGCGTCTATTGCCGCAAGTCCGGTAATTTCGCCGTTTATGCTGTAGCGCATACTGTTTATTCCCAAAGAGGTCATTCTTGTGGCGTTCTTTCTTCTTGTGATTTTCTTGCCGCTTGAGTCAACGAATGTCACTTCATATACATTGCCCATTTTGGTACGCTGTGAAACATAAAAGTCCACAATACCGGAATTGCTGTCCCCGGATCTGTTAAGCAAAGTCGTAAGATCCGCGTTTGTAAGCGTATGCGTCCACACCCCGTCGCTGGTACGTGAAAGATCTTCGTAAATATCCTGAACACCGCGCAGATAGTCGATTTTCTCATTCCAAACGTTCTCTGAGTCCTCGGAGGCGCCGCCGTTAGACGCGGAATAATAAGTCTGGCAAATCTCGCCGTTATAGGTCAGGTACTGGCCATAGGTTTCGTCAACGGCTCTGTCCGAATTCGGGCCCGCGCCCCCCATACCGCGATACACCTGGCAGTGCGTCGTATTGCAAAGGTCAAATCCCTGACTGGCGTGCTTTCCCATCGAGCGTACCGCGTAACTGCGCGCGGTTACCGCCTGGGCCTTAAGCGCCTCTATAGGCCAGTTGGGGTTTACTTCATAAGGCACAACGCCTTTAACATAGTCCTGCATATTGACAACATTTATAACGGTTATGAAATTCTTATCTCTGCGCGTATACTCAAAATATCCGGTGTAGCGCCGCCCGTTGAAATGCGTGGACGGTACCCCGACGCCCGTAACGTCCGGGGCGACCACCAACGGCTTTGCCAACGCGTGGGAGTCGTATTGGAAAATGATGTCATTTGTCCCGGCAACAACAACCGTGACGCAGTACCCGCTTCCGGACGTCTTGCCGCCCCCGTCGCTTGACGACGCAGCAAAGCTGTCAATACGGACGCCCCAATGTCCCCTGTCGTAGTACACAAACGCCTTCCTGCCTTCGGCGCGAAGCGCGGCGGCGCGGAGTTCGGCGGCCTCGCGGCTTTCTTTAACGCCGTCCTCGGTGTGGAACGCGCCGATAAGAACGTCGGTTTCGTACGAATCGGTATAGCTATTAAGCGGGCCGTTTTGACCCGTGACGTAGACATTTTGGTTTTTCACCATCGAGATTTTTGTCGCGTCCGTGCGGCCAACCTCGACAAAAACACCGCCTTCCATATACCCGAAGCGATATCCCGACCCGATTTCGTTTTGCAGGTTCACGCCCGGCTTTGCGTCGTTGCCGTATAAAAGCCCGACCCTTACAATGGGGTTTGCCTCTATCGCGGCGGCGGCCTGCGGCGGTACTATTGTAAGCAGCGATACGGAGAGAAAAAGCGCCAGCGCGCGTCTAAGCCCATTCATACTATGTAACCCCCTGATTGACACGGCATTGCCTGTATGGTAGAATAAATAATGATTTACGCGCCTAGTTTTGGTTTACGTAATCATTATAGTACAAGCCCGGACATTTTTCAACAGCTTAAAGCAATTTTCTTTCGGCTTCAATGCAAATCAGGTTATTTTGGAGGTTTTTTGGTATGCGCGCATACAATATCGGGATTCTTGGCGCAACGGGGATGGTCGGCCAGCGGTTTATTACGCTGCTTGACGGCCACCCCTGGTTCAATGTTACAGCCGTGGCGGCAAGCGGACGCAGCGCGGGCAAAACGTATGAAGAGGCCGTGGCGGGGCGCTGGATGATGTCCGCGCCCATTCCAAGCGGCGTTAAAAACCTTACGGTTCTTGACGCCGTTGCCGATATTGACAAAATTGCGGGCAATGTCGATTTCGTCTTTTCCGCCGTGGACATGAAGAAGGACGAAATTTACAAACTTGAAGAGGACTACGCGCGGCGGGAATGCCCCGTGGTGTCAAACAACTCCGCGCACCGCCACACGCCCGACGTGCCTATGGTCGTACCCGAGGTCAACCCGGAGCATATAGAGGTTATAGAAAGCTTCCGAAAACGGTTGGGGCTTAAACGCGGGCTTATCGCGGTCAAGTCGAACTGCTCGCTTCAAAGCTATGTACCCGCTTTGCACCCGCTTTTGGGGTTTGGTTTGGAAAAGGTGCTTGTCTGCACCTATCAGGCCATCTCCGGCGCCAGCAAAATCTTTGAAACTTGGCCGGAGATGATTGACAACGTTATCCCCTTTATCGGCGGCGAGGAAGAAAAATCCGAGCAAGAGCCGCTTAAACTTTGGGGGAAGATTGAAAACGGCGTTATTGTCCCGGCGAAGTCCCCCTCTTTTACCGCCCAGTGCATCCGCGTCCCGGTCACGGACGGGCATATGGCCGCCGTGTTCGCCTCTTTCCGCAAGCCGCCGGAGATTGAAGAGGCCAAGGCGCTTATCCGGGATTTCACCGGGCTTCCGCAGAAGCTTGCCCTCCCCTCCGCGCCAAAAAAATTCCTTCATTATTTCGAGCAGAACGACCGCCCGCAGACCGCGCTTGACCGCGACCTTGAAAACGGCATGGCCGTTTCTGTCGGGCGTCTGCGCCCCGACACCCAGTACGACATTAAGTTTGTCTGCCTTTCGCATAATACCATACGCGGCGCGGCTGGCGGCGCGATATTGCTCGCAGAGCTTTTGTGCGCCGAGAACTATATCCAGACGCTCTAAAAGCCCATGTTTAGTTCGGCACAGGGCAACTATATCTAGGGCTTACTGAATAACCGCTCTGTTACGCTTCACAACTTTTTCCGACCGGCAAATTCGGAATTTTTCGCTTTGGTTTCTGCGAAACAAAGTTCCAAAATTCTGAATTTGACAACTCGCACCCTTGGTGCTTCGGGTCGAAAAAGAGTTGTTCAGCAGCCACCATCTAAGAAAGGACTGGTTTTAATGAAGTCACCCGTTTTTACAGGCTCGGCCACCGCGCTTGTTACCCCGTTCAAGGCTTCGGGCGTAAACTTTGACAAGCTTGGCGAGCTTATCGAATACCAAATCGAGAACGGCACCTCGGCGCTTGTCATAAACGGCACAACCGGCGAGGCTTCGACCCAAAGCATTCCCGAACACCTTGCCGTTATCGAATACGCCGTGCGCCGCGTAAACGGGCGTATCCCCGTTATAGCCGGAACCGGTTCGAACGACACGGCGGACGCCATTACCATGAGCCGCAGCGCAGAGGAATCCGGCGCGGACGCGCTTCTTATCGTAAACCCCTATTACAACAAAACCACCCAGCGCGGGCTTGTCGCGCACTATACCGCCATCGCGGACAGCGTGAACGTCCCGATAATACTTTACAACGTCCCCTCCCGCACGAACATGAGTTTTGTCGCGGGTACTTACCGCGAACTGTCCGCGCACAAGAACATAGTCGGCGTAAAAGAGGCCTCTGACGATATAACGCTTGTCGCGAAGACCCGCGCGGTATGCCCGCCGGACTTTTACATATGGTCCGGCGACGACGCCAAGACCGTTCCGATGATGTCGCTTGGCGCGCTTGGCGTCATCTCGGTCGCGTCCAACATCATCCCGCGCGAAATGGCGGAAATAACCGCGTTTTACCTTTCCGGCAAAACCAAAGAAGCCGCCGACCTTCAGATAAAGTACAACGACCTTTTTGATAAGCTGTTTATCGAGGTCAATCCCGTCCCGGTGAAGGCCGCGATGAACATTTTGGGTCTTGACGTCGGACCGCTGCGTATGCCGCTTGTCGAGCTTGCGCCGGAAAACCGCGAAAAACTTATTTCCGCGATGAAGTCTGTCGGATTGATGGTTTAGGTGTTATGTCAACCTGATTGACGCGTTTATATTGCAAATTCGCCAAAGAGAGAGGCACGGACTATGCTTAAGATTCTACTGCGCGGATGCAACGGACGCATGGGGCGCGCCGTTTCCGAGATATGCAAAAACCGCGCCGACATGTCCGTCACGGCGGGCGTTGACATTATCACGGAAAGGCGTTTTGCGTACCCCGTGTTCTCGGATCTCATCGAATTTTCCGGAAAGGCCGATGTGGTCGTTGATTTCTCGCGCCCGGATCGGCTTGACGGGCTGTTCGACTACTGTGTGCGTACAAAAACGCCGCTTGTCCTTGCCACAACCGGGCTTGACGGCGAAGCGCGCGCGCGCATGGAAAAAGCCGCCGAAAGCGTCGCGGTATTCAGTTCCGGCAATCTGTCGCTTGGCATAAGCCTTCTTGCCGACCTTGTGACCCGCGCCGCGACCGTGCTTGGCGAAGACTATAATATAGAGATAATCGAGCGCCACCACAACCAAAAGCTTGACGCCCCAAGCGGCACGGCACAAATGCTTTGCAGCGCCGCCTCCGAGGCGCTTGAATATGACCCCGTACCCGTCTATGACCGCCACGAGCGTACGCTTGCGCGTCCTTCGCGCGAGATAGGGATACACTCCGTGCGCGGCGGTACCATTATCGGCGAACACGAGGTTGTGTTCGCGGGTCGGGACGAGGTTATCACGCTGTCGCACAGCGCGTTAAGCCGCGAGATTTTTGTCACCGGCGCGATTCGCGCAATCCGCTTTATAGCGGGAAGACCGCCCGGCCTTTATAACATGAAGGATTTACTCGGATAGGAGCAGACTATGAAAGGTATAATCACCGTGCTTGGGCATGACCGCGTGGGCATCATCGCCCGCGTCTGCGTTTTTCTCTCCGGCGCGAATATCAACATCCTTGACATCTCGCAGACTATTGTCCAAGGCTTCTTCAATATGGTCATGGTCGTTGACCTCTCCGGCGCGTCGCTTACCTTCGAGGATATAGTTGGCGGTCTTAACGCCGCCGGAGACGAGCTTGGCGTACAGATAAAGCTTCAGCGGGAAGAGATTTTTAACTCCATGCACAGGATTTGACCGGAGGTCTTGCCATGCTTTCCACGCATGAAATACAGGAAACCAACCGAATGATCGAGGAACAGCTTCTTGACGTGCGCACCATTACAATGGGCATAAGCCTTTTGGACTGCGCCGCCGGGGATATGTCGCGTTTCTGTGACAATGTGTACGACAAAATCACCCGGACGGCGCAAAACCTTTGCTCTGTGGGCGAGGCGATTGGACGCGAGTACGGCATCCCCATCGTCAATAAGCGCATTGCCGTCACGCCGATAGCCATCGCGGCGGCGGGGACAGGCGCAAGCTCGTACACTCCAGTCGCAGAAACGCTTGACCGCGCGGCGGCGGAGACGGGCGTTAACCTTATCGGCGGCTACAGCGCGCTTGTCCACAAGGGAAGCACACCCTCTGACCGCGCGCTTGTAAGCAGTCTGCCCGAAGCGTTAAGCACAACGACGCGCGTATGCTCAAGCGTAAACGTCGGCTCGACGCGGGCCGGGATTAACATGAACGCGGTGCGCCGCCTTGGCGGCGTGCTTCTTGATATGGCAAAGCGCACGGAGAAGGAAAACTCCTTCGCGTGCGCCAAATTTGTCGTGTTTTGCAACGCCGTGGAAGATAACCCCTTTATGGCGGGCGCGTTCCACGGCGTGGGCGAGCGCGACGCCGTTATAAACGTCGGCATAAGCGGGCCGGGCGTGGTGTCGCGCGCCCTGCGCGACGTGCGCGGCGCGGACTTCGAGACGCTTTGCGAAACGGTGAAGCGCACGGCCTTCAAAATCACCCGCGTCGGACAGCTTGTCGCGCAGGAGGCTTCGCGCCGTCTTGGCGTCCCCTTCGGGATTATCGACCTTTCCCTTGCACCCACCCCCGCCGTGGGCGACAGCATAGCGGAGATTCTTACGGAAATGGGTCTTTCCAAGCCCGGCGCGCCGGGGACGACCGCGGCCGTCGCCATCCTTAACGACAATGTTAAAAAGGGCGGCGTTATGGCGTCAAGCTATGTCGGCGGTCTAAGCGGCGCGTTTATCCCGGTAAGCGAGGACGCGGGCATGATTGACGCCGTTACCGCCGGCGCGTTAAGCCTTGAAAAGCTTGAGGCCATGACCTGCGTATGCTCGGTGGGTCTTGACATGATCGCCGTGCCGGGCGACACAAGCGCCGAAACGCTTTCGGGCATTATCGCCGACGAGATGGCTATCGGCATGATAAACAACAAAACAACCGCCGTGCGTATTATCCCCGCGATTGGCAAAAAGGCCGGGGACATGATCGAGTACGGCGGTCTGTTCGGCTCGGCGCCCGTTATGGCGGTGAACCCCTTCCCCTGCGGCGACTTTATCCGCCGGGGCGGCAGGATTCCCCCGCCGATTCACTCTTTCAGGAATTAAGCTTCATCCTATATGCGCACTTTTGCCCAAGCCGTATATTGCCCCCCGCTGATGAATACATTTACAGCGGGAGGGATAGCGCATGAGAATAGGGCGTATTCGCATCCTGCTTCCGCAAAAATGGCATGTGCGCCGCATGAGAGTAAAAAAGCCGCGAGTGCGGCGTATCGGACACGGACTGCTTGGGAAACCAAGGAGGCCGCGCCCGAGATTCAGCCGCGTTGCTTTATGGGGCACGCTGATTATTTCCGTGCTTTGGGTCGCGGTTGCCGTTATACAGTCACACGCGCGCCCAATAGTGCTTCAGATGGCCTCCGCGCGCGTAAACTACCTTGCCTCGACAGCCATTCATGACGCAATCGGCAAGGGGCTTGGCGAAGGGGTATACGGCTATGACAGCCTTATCGCCTTTGAAAAGGACTCCGCCGGGCGCATTACCGCGCTTAAAACCGATATGCTTGCCGTCAACCGGATGAAGTCGTACATAACGGGCAATGTTCTTGAAGCCATAAAAAACATTGGCACATCCGAACTTGGAATCCCCTTTGGCAATCTTATAGGGGGTGAGCTTTTTTCGGGGCGCGGGCCGCATATCCCTGTAAGGATCGTACCTGTCGGCTCGGTAAACGCGGAATTCAGCAATGTCTTCAGCTCGGCGGGTATCAATCAGACGCGCCACCAAATTATGATGACGGTCAACGCCGATTTAAGCATCCTTACCCTTGGAGACTCCGAGGAAACAAGGGTTTCAGTGCAGGTAAGCGTCGCGGAAACGGTTATCGTCGGAAGTGTGCCGGACAGCTATGCGAACCTTGACATTCCGCTGAACTAGCCCCTACGACACGCCTGCCATTGGGGCGTTGCGGCCAAGGTGCGTCCCTACAAGCTTTCTTCGTCTTCGGGCAATGCCTCGTCGGGAATCGCGGACACCTCTTCGTTGTCATCCGCGAAGCCGTCGAGGTATTCCATTTCCGAAAAGTCGTCAAGTTCTTCAAAGCCTTCGCCAAAACCTGACTCCTGCGCAGAAACAGCGCCGTCCTTGGGTTTGGGTACAAAGTTGCCGTCAAGCGCGTTGCGTTCACCGACCCAAAGCAAGGCAAGGCAGTGAAGCAGTATAAACACCATTATAAGCGCGTAATCCGCGCTCATTTGCGCCACCTTCGGGGCAGACAGACTGTTTGGCGCGATAAGCTTCATAGCCGGGCCGCAAAGCGCCACAAGCGAGAATACAACGCCGGACGCGGCGAACACGGGCATCAGTCGGTTCACGCCGCTGCCCTGGTAAAACCGTGCCGACGCACCGAAAACCGCAAGCGTCACCGCCACAAACGCAAAGAGCATATATGCGTAATCGGACAGGACGGGACTTCCGGAATGCTTCCAAAAATCAAGTATAAGGTTATAGCACGCCCAAAATACCGGCACTGTAAGGTATATGCCGTAATTGGAGGCAAGCGGTTTTTTGATCATCATCTGCGCGAGCAGGTCAATAGCCGCCGCCGCCAGAATTGACAGAACCCCCAGCACTAAAGTTGCGACGCGTCCCGAGTCCGGCGTGCCGCTGCCGAAGAACCGCACTAATGAAACGACGCCCGACGCCGCGAGCGCCCCCGCCGCAAGAATCTCTAACGCGGCAAACGCAAGGGGCATTGTCGATTTGGGGCGCTTTTTCCGTTCTTTCGGAACGAACAGCATAAGCGCCGCGAACACGGCCGCGCACAGTATGGCAAGCGCCGTGTCAAACGGCGCGCCGCGTCCAACAAGTCCGGTCTGCGCGTCATACTCGCCGGTAAGGGACAGCGCGCGCAGTATAAAAGCAATCACACCGGCGCAAATCGCCACGGGAATGTGAAGTTTTGACAGTTTCAATAGATGAACCGCCTTTCTTTTCAGCATGCGGCTATTATGGGCATGTTGAAAATTGCCCGCTCCGGCTTGCGATGCCGCGGCATAGCCGCCTGTTCGCAAGCGCTGCGCTCGTTCGCCTTGCAGGCGAACACGCAATTTTCACACTTCGATTATAGCATAAAAGACAATAAATACAAGACTAGCCTTGGTAAAAAACGCATATGAATATCCAAGGGGGGTCTTCCCATGAAATGGTCGGCTTTAATCTGCTCTTGCGTGCTTATCGCGGCATTGGCGGTTACTTTGCTAATCGGCGGTCTTACCGCGCCAAAAGCGGCAGACGCGCCGACGCAAACGCCCGAACTAATGGCGTCCCCGACCCCCGTCACGCCCGCGCCCACCGCGACAGCCGTGCCGATTTCATGGGGCTGGGACGGCGATATGGAAGAGGCGACCGGGGATATTAACCGCTGGGTAACTGTACTTTTGGACGACGGTTTGCACTGGATGCGCATGAACTATTACCTGTACGGCGTTGTGGCGGGCGAGATGCCCGCGTCCTTCCCGGAGGAGGCGCTTAAAGCCCAAGCCGTGGCGGCGCGCACATATACCCTTTATAAACAGTCGCACACCACAAGGGCGCACCCGAACGCCGAAGTCTGCGGCAACTCCGCCTGTTGCAAGGCCTATGCCTCGCCGGAGGTTTTGAAGGAGCGGTGGGGTGAGGATTATGAAAAAAACGCCGCCATAATCCGCGCGGCGGTAGACGACACGGATTCGCTTGCGCTGACATATGAAGAAGCCCCGATTCTTGCCGTGTTCCACTCGACATCTTCTGGCATGACCGAACGCAGCGCCGACGTCTGGGGCGGTGATCTGCCTTATCTGCAAAGCGTGTCCAGCGAGGGTGAGGAAGCTTCGCCGCGCTACAGCGCGAAGGTGAAGATTGACGCCGCAGAGTGCAAACAGCGTCTGCTTGAGGCTTATCCGAAAATGAAGCTGTCCGGCTCGGCAAAAAACTGGTTTAAAAGTATTAAGCGTTCAAAGGCAGGGGGCGTCCTTTCGCTTAAAGCCGGGGGCGTCACGCTTACCGGCGGGCAGATGCGCAAGCTTTTCGGCCTTAACTCGTCATGCTTTACGATAAGCGCAAGTAAAAACAGCGTGACTTTTGAAACAAAGGGCTATGGTCACGGCGTTGGCATGAGCCAATACGGCGCGCGCGCGATGGCTATTGACGGCGCGGATTTCCGCGAGATACTGCTTTGGTACTATAAGGACACGGTAATGACAACCCTTGCGGAAGCGCCGGACGTGTGAGGGGCGCATTAATCACACCACAAAAACTCCGTGCTCTCCGAAGGCGCACACGGAGTTTTTTGTAATTGACGTGTGGGACGCAGCGCGGGGCGTCCCCTACGGGTTAAACGTCTTCTTTCGCCGTTTCAAAGTCAAGGTCTTCAAAACTAAGATCAAGATCCTCGTCATCGTCGTCGGCGCAGCAGGTGGTGGAAAACAGCGCGGTTTTCTTCGCGCTTATTTTCTCTTTAATGTCAAGGGCAAGACTTACAAGAATATCAAAATACTTGATAATCAGAAGTGTGGCCGTTGCCGCGACAGCAAGAATAGAGGTGATCCAAATCAGCGCCTTAAGACTTTGTTTCATAAGAGTCTTCCTTTCCCTTTTTGTGTTTCTTCATATAGTATATACCCATAATTTGAAAATTTCAATACCAATTTTTCAAACGTCGTCGCTGTTCGCCCCTGCGGTAAAAAACACCCGCCGTCCGTGGACGGCATCTGACGCGGGTATGGGACGCATAACCGCCCGCAGAGTACGGAATTTTCGGGGTTGCGGGGCGACTGCCATCGTCCCCTACAATTCAATATCGGCCGCTAAAACAGCCAGTTTCACGCATTCCTCAACGTCCCTTAGGTCGCACATTTCCGTGCTGTTATGGATATATCGCGTTGGAACCGAAATCGCGCCCGTGTAAACGCCCGCGCGCGTGCTGTGAATCGCTCCGGCGTCAGTTCCGCCTGCGCGTAGCACCTCGCGCTGGACTTTTACGTTATTTTTCTCCGCCGCATTGTGAAGATACTCAATAACTTTGGGGTGGCAGAGTACGAAGGAGTCCATATGCTTTATCGCCGCGCCGCCGCCAAGGAAGCACTCGTTAACGGGCTTGCGCTCCGGGGTATCGCCCGCGTCGGTGACGTCCACGGCAAAGCCGTAATCCGGGTCTATGCCAAACGCGGCGGTTTTCGCCCCGCGCAGTCCGATTTCCTTCTGCGCGCTGAACACGAAATATAAGTCGTTCTTAGGATTTTTGATTTCCTCAAGCGCCCTAAGCAGAACGGCACAGGAAATGCGGTTATCCAGATACGGCGAAAGCAGTCTGTCCCCCTGAACGCGGACGTCACCGTCATATACCGCGATGTCGCCAACCGAGATAACGCCGCGCGCCGCGTCGGCGTTTTCCGCGCCGACGTCGATATACATATCGTCCGTAGACTTGCTTTCCGTGAAATGGCGATCGGCAAAAACTATGCCGCGCGTACCGTTCGCGAACACGACCTTCGCGCCGGAAACGCCGTTCGGAACGCCGCCGATTTTAGCGAATCTCGCGAATCCTTTTTTGTCAATATGCGTGACAATAAGCCCAATTGTATCCATATGCGCCGAAAACATAACTTTTTTGCCTGTCCCCTTTTTGCGCACGATAAGGCTTCCAAGCACATCGCGCCGCACCTCGTCGGCAAAGGGCGCGGCGATTTTTTCTATAACGTCGGCCACTGCGCTTTCCTGTCCGGACGGCCCGAACGCGGCGGCAAGCTTTTTTTGAATTTCTGTAATGTTCACGTTTCTTCCTCCCAAAATAAAGATTCTAAGGCGAGTGCGCCCCTACTGGACAGGCGACCACGCGGGATCGCTCCCCTACGCCCTCTCCGGCAACTTCGCCGCCACCTCCCCCAGAGGGGGAGGCAAGTAGTGGCAGGATTCTTCCGTAAAAAGAAGGAAGCGCCACCCCCAACTAACGTAAGGCGCGGCGCTGCGAGGGCGGGTGTACGTTTCGTCGTGAATATCCCATCAATATTCAATCTCGCAGTTCATCAATGCGCGGCGCAACTCGTCAACTTGCGTTTGGCTTATCTCGTTGCCAGACAAGCCTAAATCCGTCAAATCTGTCAGCCCGGCCAATACCCTGATGTCGCTTATCTGGGTGTTATCCAAGCGTAACTCCGTCAAATTTGTCAGCCCGGCCAATACCCTGATGTCGCTTATCTGGTTGAGCTGCAAGTCTAACTCCGTCAAATCTGTCAGCCCGGCCAATGCGCTGATGTCGCTTATCTGGCTGCCGCTCAAAGATAAACTCGTCAAATTTGTAAGCCCCGCCAATGCGCTGATGTCGCTTATCTGGTTACGTTCCAAGATTAAACTCGTCAAATTTGTCAACCGAGCCAATGGGCCTATGTCGCTTATCATCTCGTTGCCCCACAAGTATAACTCCGTCAAATTTGTAAGCCCGGCCAATGAGCCTATGTCGCTTATCATCTCGTTGCCACCCAAGTCTAACTCCGTCAAATTTGTCATGTGTTTAAGCGGTTCAATATCGGCGTTAGTCAGTCCCATTTCGGACAAATACAACCACCCCGTCAAAGACGTCGAATACTCAACGCCTTCAATCGTAATTGAGGACACAGTTGACGTGGGCGGAGGTGTGGGTGTTGGCGCTTGTGTGGGTGGTATTGTCGGTTGCGGTGTTGGCGTGGGTGTTGGAACTGGTGACGGGGTGGCTTCCGGCGCGGGGGTGGCAGACGGAGGCGTGTTTGTGGGGGTGTCTTGTGTTGGGGTTGTTGTTTGCGTAGATTCGGGCGTGGGTGTCGGTGACGGCGCAGATGTGGGAGCGGGTGTCGGTTCGGGCGTCTGCGTCGACGCAGACCCGGCAAAGCCCCCCAACCTCTCCGCGATTTCCGCGTTATCCGGCAGCGCGTCCGCGCCCTGCCGAAGCGCCGCTTCCGCGCTTGCGATATCGCCCAGTCCTATGTAGGCTTCCACAAGACCCGTGTAGCCGCGCGGGTTCTTCGGCTCGACCTCGATAAGCATCTCAAAGTAAACCGCCGCCTGCTCGTAGTCCATGTCAAGCAGGTACTTTTCGCCAAGGGCAAGCATCTCGGCGGCGGTGAGTGTGGGACCGGATTTCGCGCAGGAGGCGAGAGCGGCGAAGATAAGCAGCGCGGCAAGCGCGAGGGCGATTGTACGTTTCATAATATCCACCCATCCACCATAGATTTGCTGAAAAATTTGTACTTCTTCCTTATTTTAGCACAATCGGTTGGGATGTCAAGCGGAAGTTCCGCCGCGTCAACGCGCCCCTTGCCTCCCCCATTGGGGGAGGTGGCACGCGCAGCGTGACGGAGAGGGCGCTGCGGTCGCCCGGTCAAAACACCCGTCCGCCTTCGGCGGCCACCCTCTTTTCTAAAGAGGGTAAGGGCGCGGTGCGGCGACGTTGGGGGTGGCGCGCCGAGGGCGTCGCGCCCTACACGGGAGGACGGGCGGCAGAACGCCGCCCCTACAAATCGTCCCCCAAATTGTCAATTGTCAATTGTCAATTGTTCATTGTCAATTGACGCCGCGCACTCCCCGCCGAATCTGGCCGCGCCGCAGCCCGAGCAGGCGGTGCGGCAGTCGGGGGCGGGGACGCCGAGCAGGGCGTTTTGGTATTCGCGCCAGAGATGTTTGCGCGACACGCCCGTGTCGATATGATCCCAGGGCAGGCGCTCGTCCTCCGGGCGTTCGCGCAGGGCGTAGAAGTCCGGGTCAAGCCCCGTGCCGGCGAAAGCCTGCGCCCAAATATCCGCGCGGAAATGCTCGCTCCAGCCGTCAAGGCGCGCGCCAAGACTCCACGCGCGGTATATGGCTTCGCCGACGCGGCGGTCGCCGCGCGCCAGAACCGCTTCCCAAAAGCTTGTCTCCGGGTCGTGCCAGTTAAGCGTCACCTGCTTTTTGCAGTTTTCTTTCATAATGCCAATGCGGCGCTTAAACTCGCCGCGCTGCGCCATGCCCGCCCACTGGAACGGCGTGTGCGGCTTGGGTACGAACAGCGAGGCCGAGGCGCTTACGCGCACCCCGCGCGAGCGGTCGGGCGTCATGCGCCGCCAAAGCAGGAACACGCGGTGCGCAAGGGCCGGTATCGCCGCCGCGTCCTCGTCCGTTTCTGTGGGCAGCCCAAGCATAAAGTACAGTTTTACGCCCGTCCAGCCGCCCTCGAACGCGCTTGCGCAGGCGTTCATAAGATCCTGCTCGGTAAGGTTTTTGTTGATAACGTCCCTAAGCCGGGCGGTTCCGGCCTCCGGCGCGAAGGTAAGGCCGGACTTGCGCACCCGCTGCACCCGCTCCATCAGCTCGCGCGAAAAACTGTCCGCGCGCAGCGACGGCAAAGAAAGTCCGATGCGGCGCGGCGCGCCGTATTCAAGAAGCGCGTCGCACAGCTCTCCGAGCGGGGCGTAGTCGCTTGAGGAAAGGCTTGTAAGCGAGATTTCCTCATACCCAGTGCTTACGCAGTTTTCGATGGCCTGCCGCGCGAGCGTCTCCGGCTTACGGCCGCGGACGGGGCGCGTTGCCCAGCCCGCCTGGCAGAAGCGGCAGCCGCGTATACAGCCGCGCATAAGTTCAAGCATAACGCGCTCGTGTACGGCTTGGGTGTTCGGCACCACGGGGGACGCGGGGAAGTACGCCCCGTCAAGGTCTTTGACGACCCGCCGCGTGACGGTTTCCGGCGCGCCGCCGATTGGCATAAGCGCGGCGAACGTCCCGTCGGCATTGTAATTTGCTTTATAAAGCGCCGGGGCATATACGCCCGGTATTTGCGCGGCGGCGCGCAGAACCGACGGCTTGTCCGCCCCGGCTTTCTTCATCTCGCGCAGAAGCTCCATAAGCTCTATTGTGACTTCCTCGCCGTCGCCTATGACGAAAAGGTCGATAAAATCCGCCAAGGGTTCGGGGTTGAAGGCGCACGGCCCGCCCGCGATTACAAGCGGGAAGGCGCTTTCCCTCCGCGCGCTTTTAACCGGGACTCCGCCAAGGTCAAGCATATTAAGCACGTTCGTATAGCAAAGCTCGTACTGAAGGGTAAAGGCGATAACGTCAAACTCGCAAAGCGCGCCGCCGCTTTCAAGCGCCGTCAGGGGCGCGTTTTTTTCGCGCAGCAGCGCCTCCATATCGACCCACGGCGCGAAGGCGCGCTCGCACCAAATATACTCGCTTTCGTTCATAAGCCCGTAAAGTATCTGAAGCCCCAGATGCGACATGCCGATTTCATAGGTATCCGGGAAGCAGAACGCGACCCGCAAGTCAACGCCGGACTTGTCCTTTATAACCGCGTTCACCTCGCCCCCGGCATAGCGGGCGGGTTTCTGCACGCGGGGCAAAAGTTTTTCGATATCGCCGCGCATTGTCAGTTCTCCTTGATGGTCAGACGCTCTAAAAACCCATGTTTTTGTTTGGCTTCGCCAAACAAAAACGAGCGCAGCGCTTGCGAACAGGCAGCTATGCTGTCGTGGCGGCAGACGTCTGCCGCCATCGAGCATCGCAAGCCGGAGCGGGGGTTTTTAGAGGTACCTAGTTTCAATTCCGCCAAGCATGGCGGTCAAAGCGAACGCGGCCACGCAAAGCGTCATAAAGCCGCCGCCGTATACGAAAGCGGCGGCGCAAAACGCGGTAAGCGCAAGGGCCGCGCAAACCGTGGTCACACGGACGATGACGGACGCGCGGGGGTGTTCGCGCGACTCAAGGTAAAGCAAAAGCGCCCGGCCGCCGTCAAGCCCTTGGGCGGGCAGAAGGTTGAACGCCCCTTGGACAAGGCACATACCCGCCGCGGCAGACGCAATTGTAACATTTATAAAACAGAAAATCAAGGCGCAGGCAAGACTTGCAAAAGGACCGGCAAGGACGCAGGCGATTTCGCGCGGGTAAGAAAGCGGCTTCTTCCGCCCAAGGCGTATTACCGCCCCGGCGGCGTTAAGCTCTATCGTTTCCACCTGTCCGCCGCAAAGCCATACCGCCGCCAAATGCCCAAGCTCATGGGTAAGCGCGGTGGCAAGGCAAAGCGCAAGCAGCCGCCCCTCGCCAAGGAACACCATAAAGCCCCACAGCAGCACAAACCCGCCCGTTACCGTGAAGCGCCCAAGCCTCATTGCGTGAGATAGGGAAGCGGGTCTGCCATCTCGCCGTCAAGCCGCAGCTCGAAATGCAGGTGCGGCCCCGTGCCTATGCCCGTGTCGCCGACCCTGCCGATCTCCTGCCCCATTTTAACGCTTTGGTTCTTCTTTACCGTCGTCGCGCTTAGATGCGCGTAAAGCGAAATATACCCGTGCGAATGCTCTACAAGCAGATAGTTGCCGTAGGTGTCGTTTTTCCCGGCGGAAAAGACCTTCCCCGCCGCGAAGCTTTTGACGCTTGAACCCTTGTCGGCCTCGAAATCAAGGCCGTAGTGGAACTTTACCTCGCCGTCCACGGGGTGACGCCTGCTTCCGAAGCGGGAGGAAAGCACGCCCTCCACCGGAAGGGCGCACTCGAAGGGCAGGGTGTTTTCCGCCTGTTCAAGGGTTGCCGCCTGTGCGGCCGGCGGGCTTTCCGTTTGAAGCGGCGTTTTCATCGTCTGGGGCTGCGCCGGGGGCGGGGAGGCTATCGGCGCGGCGCTTGCGCTTGGCGCGGGCGAAGGCGCGGTTGACGGACTCTCGCCGGGAGTATCCGCCGGAGCAGGCGTCGGAGATACGGCTTCGCCGCCGCCGGGAGTTTTGGGCGTGCCTACGGGGCTGAACACATCGCGCAGTCCCGCCCCTATGTCGGAAAGCACCTGTTCGATGCCCATGCCGGAATCTATAAAGCTGCTTATAAACGCCTGGGTTTGCCGGGGAAAGGCCAGTTTAAAGCAGAACGCGGCAAACAGCGCCCCAAGGCAGACCAGAAGCTGGA
>JAISVI010000068.1 GCA_031271665.1 Oscillospiraceae bacterium | reverse complement strand
ATACGCAATGTCGCCAAGCGTCTCCGGCGGAGTCGGCGGTGAAAACACACAGCCGCCAAAGAGAAAAAGAAGGCTTAGGAGTGGGAATATACGCTTTTTCATTTTTCTCGCTCCTTTTTATTTTGTGACGCAAACTCCACTCTTAAACATATCTATGCCATTGGTCGGGGGAATGACGGGCGGTCGAGGACGACCGCCCCTACAAAACCCTCTTTAGAAAAGAGGGTGGCCGCCGAAGGCGGACGGGTGTTTTGACCGCAGGGGACGCCGAAGGGACGCGGGCGCGCAATGCGCGCCCCTACGTGCGTCCGCGCCGCACCACCGCGCGGTGATATGTACGTTAGGGGTGGCGCGCCGGGGGCGTCGCGCCCTACAATACGCCCCGCCGTCCCATAATTGTCAGTTATCCATTGTCAATTGTCAACCCTTACCCTCTTTAGAAAAGAGGGTGGCCGCCGAAGGCGGACGGGTGTTTTGACCGCAGGGGACGCCGATTGGGCATTCCCTACATGAATCAGGGTTGGAATAAGTACGGCGGGACAATCTGATGTGTAGCATTATACTGCGTGCCGTTCCAGCGCAGTTCTGAAACTAAAACACCGATACGCCATCTGTATCCGTAATCAACCATAAGAAGCTGTGAGATTTGCAAGGACGCGCCGTCGCCGCCGGGCGAGATGGCGTATATATGACCGCTTACATACTCCGGCTGTGAGATAACGCGCCCGTCTTTGTCATAGCAGCCCTGAACGGACGCAAGGGCATCTCCTGTCAGCTCTATGCGCCGGGTGAACCCGGTTTCCGTCACCGTTACCTCTATTTGACCGCCTTCAAGAAGGATTCCCTGCGCTTCAAAGCCAAGGCCGCTTGCCCCGCCGATTTCCGGTTCGTACATTTCGCCCGATCCCGGCACGGACAGACGTGTAAACCCGTCTCCGGTCAGTTTTAAAACCGTAAGGTAAAAGTTTTCCTCATGCTGCGCACCCATGGACTGCCAGACGGCTACCTCGTCGCTTCCGTCGCCGTCAAGGTCAAGCGCAAGGCAGCGATCCGTGCCGAGGAATCCCTCGAACGGCTCTATCCCCTCATAATACTCTTTCCTGCCGACTGTGACGTTAAGGTAAATAAACTCCCCTTCGCTTACAAGCGCCCCCTCTTCCTTAACGCCGTCGCCGTCAAGGTCGCCAAGAAAAACCTCGAACACCTTGTGCGCGGAATCCTGCTCTGTTTCATAAAGCCGCTTCCTTAACTGCACGCGCATCCTGTGCGCAATGTCGCCCTCCTGTGTCCACAGAAGCTCGCGGAACGCGTCAATCTCGCTTTGTTCGTATAAATTCATCTCGCTCGTCAGATAGAAAATCTCACGCTCCTGCGTTTCTTTGTCCTGCGTTTCAAGGATTTGCAGGTACAGTTCCGGCGCGCTTTGGAACGCATTGTACTGCCAATAGCCAATCGCTTCAGAATACGCTCCGTCAGAGGTTTCAAAATCGCGGATTAATTCGCGTATCCGTTCCTCTGTCCACGGCTCGGAGGTGTCCCACGGAATGGCGAACATACGCATTTCAAAGTAAAAGGTTTCCGCTGTGCGGTTCCAAGGGTAGTAGTGATAGTTTCCGCGTAAAGACTGTATGGCGGCAAGGAACGCTTCCTTTTCTTCCGCGTTTCTTTCTGACAGATATTGGAACATGGACGTGTGCAGAAACAGCCATGATATGTCCGTTTCCGAAAGCTCGATGATATATGTTCGCGGATCTTCCAAAAACAAAGCGACGGCCCGCGCGGCAAATTCCTCTTCCTCGTTTTCGCCCGCGCTGTCCCATTCCGCCAAGAACGCCCGCACCGTTTCGGTCTGCTGCGCGTCTGCCGCAGGCGCCGGAGTTTCCGGCGGCGGCGTGGGCGTCGGTTCGGACGTTGCCGGGGTGGGCTGGGGAGGCGCGGTTTCCGCCGGGGTCTCGGAGGGCAAGCCAAGCGCGCTCCACACGGCGTTTCGTACGCCGGGATTTGTCAGAAGGACTGAAAACGTTACCGTCGCCGTCACGCAAAGCGCTATTACGGCGAACCGCACCGCTTTCAGCGTCCGTTCACGCCTTGGCGCGCGTCCTATGCTTGCGAAAAGCTTCGCCATGCGCTTCTCGTGCCTTTCGGAAAAGACGTACTCTTCCATCGGCTGCGCTTCTTCCGTCTCGCGGCGGTGATTCTCAATCACGGCTTGGCGCAGAAGCCTTTCAAACTCTTCCTCGGTCGTTTGGTTAAGGTTTTTATCTTCGCCGTTCATACTAACTCCCCCTCCTTGTCAAGACTTTCCCACAGCATCGCCCGGGCGCGGCTTATGCGCTTGACCGCCAGTTTCCGCGTAATCCCAAGCAAGGACGCAATTTCCGCGTCGGACATATCGTACATATACCGCATTTCAAACGGCCCGGCGTATATTTCGGGAAGGGCTTTTATCATTCGCGCAAGGCGCTCGCCCGCCTCGCGGCTTTCGGCTTTACGCGCGGGGTCGTCCCCGTCGGGCGCGGATATGTTCTCAAGCGCGTCTAAGTCCTCGGCCTTGTGCCTGCCCTCGCTTCGCATAATGTCAACGGCCTTGTTTTTCGCGATAACCGCGGCCAGTGAAAGCTGTTTGTTCCCGGGCAGGCAAAGGATTTTCTCCCTATGGCGAATAACCGCCACAAATGCCTCCTGCACCGCGTTTTCCGCAAGCTGCGGACTGCGCGTTACGGCAAGCGCCGCGCGGTAACAGCGTTGCTTCGCCCGCTCGTAAAGCCCGGCAAGGCTTCGGCTTTCTTCGGTTTCGGCGCTGTATGTTCTTGCCTTTGTCATACGCCACCTCCGGCAAACATGCGGTTTTACCGCCCTGTTATAATAACGCTGCTGACTAGCGTTTGGCGACAGATAATGATTGCATTTCAATCTAAATCATGTAATAATGTATCATATAAGACATGGATTGAATGGCGTTTTCTTAAACAACGAAAATCCGGCGCTACCCATTTCTTGGAGGTGTCAGCATGATAAAATCAAGGATTATGTCAAGAGTTTTTTGGGCTCTTGGCGCAAGCGCGGCTTTATCTGTGTTCTACGTAATAAGCAGGCATGATGTCTTAGGGGCATGGCACAATATGTTCCAATGGCCGGTCTACTTGTGGATATTCGGACTGGTTGTCATACTGTTCTCCACCTTTCTCTCAAAAAGGGTAGTAGCCTGCGTTCCTGTCGGCTATATAGCGGGCTTTATCTTGGCCGCGCTTTTCAATACGGATAGTAAAGATGTGGGAAGCGCGATGGCAAACAAAGGTTGGCAGATATGGACAATTTCAATGATTGCGGTTATCTGCGCCGGGATTGTTTGGGAGAGCATTTGCGTTATCCAAAAAGAAAAACAGCGGCGAAGAAACGAACCATAACGCCGTTTAGGTTGCATACAAAGCTTACAAGCGGGACGTCGATGACGCCGTCCCCCTACAGAAAAACGCGGACTCCGCAACGTTTGCAGGGCGCAACGCGTGACGGAGAGGGTTCTGCGCGCCATCTGAATTGATAATTTGTCACTAGTCCCCCCTCCCTGCACATTTCGACTGCGGGGAGGGGTTTTGTTTGGCGACAGGCACGCGCCATTCTTGCCATACCGGACAAGCTATGGTATGCTACAGTAGAGGTGTTAAGGTTGGAGAAAATCACGCCTGTGTTACAGATTATATCATATTTAGTGTGCGCCGCCGCGCTTGCGCTTTGGGTTGTCGCACGCATACGCGGCAAGAAAACCGCCGCGCAGACTGTTTTGGCCGAAAGCGGCTTTGACGCGTGGTTTTCCGCGCACAGCGGCACGGTTTATAAGGCGGCTTTCGCGGTTATTCTTTTAGTCGCGGCGCTTACGCGGCTTTGGCTGCTTGGCGATATCCCCTACGGGCTTAATCAGGACGAGGCGTCAATCGCGTACGACTCTTTCGCAATCGGGAACTATGGTTACGATCGCAACGGATACCACCTGCCCGTTTATCCTATCGCCCACGGCGACGGTCACGGCCCGCTTTACACCTATATGTCAATACCGATAATACGGCTTTTGGGGCTTTCCGTATTCTCCGCGCGGCTTACAAACGCGCTTTTATCCGTCGCGGCAAGCGTTTTTATGTACCTTCTGCTGAAACGCCTTACCCAAAGCCGCCCGGCGGCGCTTATCGGCTTTGCCGTCGCGGCCACTGCGCCCGTGCTTATTATGTCCGCCCGCTGGGCGCACGACAGCACGCCCGGGCCGTCTTTGTTCGTAATCGGGATTTATCTGTTTATCCGCGCCGCCGAATCGCAGAAAACGCTTTCCTACGGGCTTACGGCGGCGTTTTTCGCGCTTATCTGCTATTCATACGGCCCGGCGGCTTTTGTGGTCGCGCCGTTTCTTGTTCTTACATGCGTTTATCTGCTTTGTCATAAGAAGATTAAGGTTTTGCAGCTTTTGATAAGCGGCGCGGCGTTTCTCGCCATAATCGCGCCGCTTGCCCTGTTTATGCACCGCGAGGCGCTTGGCTTGCCCGCTATAAATGCGTTTATCTCGTTCCCGCGATTCACGGTGTCGCGCGCTTCCGGCGTACTGCGGGACACAATAAGCCTTGGCTCGTTCTGGTCGGGTATTACGAAAATGATCTTCCAGCCAAACGACTTTATCTATAACACCGCGCCCGGATTCGGGACGACGTATCTCTTCACTGCCCCGGTAATTATTTGCGGCGCGGCCGTGCTTATCGTAAAGACAAAAATCAAAGAATACAGCCATTATATCTTTATCGCGGCATACTGCGTTTCCGCCGTGTTTCTGTGCGGTATTATCGAGCAGAACGTAAACCGCATAAGCATCGTTTTCCCCGCCGTCATTATCCTAATCGCGCTTGCCGCTTACGAGATTGCCAAGCGAAGCCGCTTGCTCGCGCTTGCCCTTTGCCTGTGCGCCGCCGTTTCGTTCGCCGGGTTTTCGGCCTATTATTTCGGGGACGGATACAAAAAGGATATGGGCAACGAGTTCTTTGTTTCGTTTGGCGACGCGGTGGAGTACGCCGCCGAAAAGACGGACGGTACGATTTATGTTTCCAACACAAGCCATAATATACCGCATGTCTCCGTGCTTTTCTTCACCGAAACCCCGCCGGCGGAATTTTACGAAACCGTGAAGTATTATAACCCAAACGGCGAGTGGCGCTGGGCCGAAAGTTTTGGGCGGTTCGTGTTCTACGGCGGCTACTTCGCGCCGCTTCAGGCGTACCCAACGGGCGTTTATATCGTCCACAATTCCGAAATTGGTCTTTTTGACCCGGAAGTGTTCGGTACTGAACGCTTTGAAAACTACTCGGTGATGTACCCTGCGGAGGTGGGCTGATGGCTAAAAACTTTGCGTCAGCGAGGAAGTACCTGCCCTATGCCGCGCTTGCGGCGCTGGCCTTTATATGTTACGGCCTTTACCTTAACCCGCACTTCGCGACGGATACCTATACCGACCTTCCGAACTTAGAGGACGTTACTCGCGGCGCGCTTAACAACGGGCGGTTTGTCAACCTTGCCTTCGTGCTTCTTATGCGGCTTTTGGGCATTAACTACGTGGCCTCGCCCGCCGCGCAGGTCTGCGTTAATTTCCTTGCCATCTGCTGCGCGGCGGCGGCTTGCTTTCTTTTGTTCCGATTGCTTGAAAAGCGGTTCGGGCCGTTCTCGGCGGTAAAGAAAATTACCGCGGTTCTGGCCTGCGCCGTGATATTCTGCAACCCGTTTTTCTGTGATATGTTCCAGTTTACCGAGTGTATCTTTGGATTTATGCTCGGGCTTCCTCTTGCGGTAAAGGCGGCGGGGACAATGTCCGATTACGAAGCGCCTTTTTTGAAACGGCTTTACACCTCGGCCATTTTGATTGTTGTGGTCGCCGGGTGCTATCAGCCATATCTCAACTACTTTATGATCGCGTATCTTGTGCTTTTTATGGGCGGCTTTTCGAAAAACGCCCCGCGTTTCCGATTTGTTCGCGAACTTGCCGGGGGCGTATGCGTCTACGCGGTCGGGGCGCTGTCCGGGTTCGTAATGCTTAGAATCATGAATCCGGGCGCGAACAGGGTTATGCAGAACCTTGACCTGGCGGACAATATAAAGCAAATCGCGAATTTGCAAAAGCCGCTTCTGTTGGAAAGCTACGGGCTTATCCCCGGCTTTGTCTTTCTTGCGGCGCTTTTGGCCGCCCTTATATACTGCGCGGTATCTGCGGGCAAAAAGGCTTCCCCTTCCGCCGTAATCTGCCTTTGCCTCGCCGTGCTTGGCGTCTATCTTGTAAACTTTACCTTGTTCCTGCCCACGTCAAAGGGTCAGTTTTGGCCTTCGCCCCGTACGCTTACTTCTTTCATGGGACTGCCCGGCGCAGTCGCGCTTCTTGGCGGCGCGTTGTCCTCCGGCAGACCGGAACGGGCGGTTTTTAAGGCGGCGCGGCTTCTTGCAAGCGCCGGGCTTGCGGTTTTGCTTTGCTTCTATCTTGTTTCTTCCGTCAACATAGCCGGCGACTTGCTGTACACAAACAAAAAAGACCGCGAGGAAGTCGAGTTTTACGCGGAAAAGATACGCGAGTACGAGCAAAGCGCCGGCATTCAGGTTACAAAGGCCGCGTTTGCCTATGACTCGTACCCGAAAGCCTATCACGACGGGGTAATTCACTCGCACGACATGAACATGCGGGCGTTTTACCGCTCTTGGGCGCGAAAGCCTTTTTTAAGCTTTGTCACGGGAAAAGACCTTGCCGAAGTCGCAATGCCCGAAGCCGTCAGTTTCGGCGGCAAGAACTGGGACGCGCTTTCCCAAGAGCAAATAGTTTTTCACGGCGACACCGTTTGCATTGCGGTTTATTGACGAAGGAGGATATTAAATGCCCGGTACGGTTGTGCTTATCCCCTGCTTTAACGAAGCGCCGACCATCGGCAAGGTGGTTTCCGACTACAAAAACCTTCTGCCCGAGGCGCGCATTATGGTGTTTGACAACAACTCCACGGACGGAAGCGGCGCATTGGCGCGGGCGGCGGGTGCGGAGGTAGTGCCTGTCTACAGGCAGGGCAAGGGCTTTGTCATCGTCGAGATGTTCCGCGACGTGGACGCCGACGTCTATCTTATGGTGGACGGGGACGACACCTACAACGCTTCCGACACCGCCGCTTTAGTAACCCCCGTTCTGGAGGGGCGCGCGGATATGGTTATCGGGGACAGGCTTTCAAGCACCTATTTCACCGAGAACAAGCGGCGTTTCCACAATTCCGGCAACCGATTTGTGCGCTTCCTTGTAAACTTCCTGTTCAAAAGCCGTATCCGCGACATTATGACGGGGGCGCGGGCGTTCAGCCGCCGCTTTGTTCAAGGCTTTCCGGTGATGTCAAGCGGGTTTGAGATAGAGACAGAGATGACTATTCACGCCTTGGATAAAAAGATGATGATAGCGGAACAGTCGGTCGGCTATTCCGACCGACCCGCGGGCAGCGTATCAAAACTTAACACCTTTTCCGACGGTATGCGCGTACTGAAAACCATTTTTACGCTTTTTAAGGACTATAAGCCGCTTGCTTTCTTCGGGACGATCTCGGTTATCGCGCTTCTAATCGCGGCGGCAATGTTTATCCCGGTGCTTATCGACTATATAGAAACGGGGCTTGTGGCGAAGTTCCCAACTCTTATCGTATCCGTCGGTTTTGGCGTACTTTCGCTTTTATCCTTCGCGTGCGGGTGTATACTGGACACGATAAAGAAATACAGCGACCGCACGATGATGATGATCGCGAATCTTACGGCGCGGAAATAACGCGCAGAGATGTGTTGACCCTCCTGTGTTGACCCCCGCGCAAAAAACCGCTTGACAAAGCGGCGAAGCTGCGGTAAAGTGTAGACAATAGGACGGCTACCTTGTTGGGGGCGGTCGCTCCTCGTGTAACTTAGTGATTGAAGGAAGCGCCGCGCCTTAGCTCAGCTGGGTGTGGCGCTTACTTCTTCTTTTTATCAAAGAAGTCCGCCACTAAACGGATAACGGTTGCTATTAGCATAAGTAATGCCAACGTTTCCGTAAGCGTCATGTCTTCTCCTTTCAGAGAAGCAACCCCGCCGCCCTATTGCCTGCAATGTCAATTATAGCATGGCGCTTGCAGTTTTGGAAGCGTCTTTTGACATTTTTCGCCTTTTCCTGCCGTCCCCTCATAAGTGCGGCGTCCTAGACGTCCCTTCCTGCAATTTGTCTTCAGTCTGAAGCCCCCCGCTCGTCGAGCCGGGGGGCTTGCAAAACTCAGCCGTATATGTCACGGCGGCTGTCAACCCAAAGTTTTACCTAAGCGTAAGGCCAAGGCGCTGTTCAAGCTGTTTAAGAAGCCGCGCGACGTTTTTATCAACCTCTTCGTCCGTAAGTGTTCTGTCGTCGGCGCGGAAGGTAAGCGAATAGGCGACGGACTTGCGTCCCTCGGGGATATTCGCGCCGCGGTATACGTCAAAAAGTCGGCAGTCAGTCAAAAGCTTGCCGCCGTACATGCGCACGGCGCTTTGAATATCGGCCTGCGGAACGCTTTCGTCGGACAGAAGCGCAAGGTCACGCGTTACGGCGGGAAAACGCGGAAGCGGGATATACTTCCCCTCCGGCGACGCGCAGGAGAGCATCGCGCCGAAGCGCAGTTCGGCGGCGAACGCCGTCGCGGAAACGGCCTCGCACACTGTCGGGTGAAGCTGTCCGAACACGCCAATGTAAACGCCGTTCACGCTTACCTCGGCACAGCGTCCCGGATGGAACGCGAAATGCCCGGTCTGGGGCGTAAATACCGCGTCCTTAACGCGGAACTCGACAAGCAGTGTCTCGATATGTCCTTTAAGCGCGAAAAAGTCAAGCCCTTTGCAAAAGCCGCCGAATACAAGGTTTTCCCGCTCTTCCGGCAGCGCCCCCTCAACGGGGTGATAGGTTGTTGCAACCTCGAAAAGAAGGGCTTCGGGATTGCGAGCCGAAACATTGCGGGCAAGCGAACGCGCAAGCGCCGGAAGCGCGGTTGTACGCATGGACGATGTTTCCTCGCCAAGCGGGTTGATAATGCTAAGGCCGCTTCGCAGTTCGTGGTTTTCCGGCATGGCGATAAGGTCGTAATCGCTTTGCCCGGCAAACGAGTATGTCAGCATCTCGTCATATCCAAAGCCGCGCAGAAGCGCCTTCGCTTTAAGCCGCGCCTTTTGCGCGGGCGTAAGGACGCCGGTGCAGCGGCTTTCTGTCTGCGTGGAGACTATGCGGTCATAACCGTACAGACGGGCGACTTCTTCGGACAAATCCTGCCATATAAGCAAATCCGCGCGCCATGTGGGTATTTTCGCGGTAAGCGTCCCCGCGTCCCCGCCCTCTACGCGGCAGCCGACGGCTTCCAGATAGCGTATCTGCTCGTCGGCGGGTATTTCCATGCCTATATGCGCGCTTATCCGCTTTGCGGTAAAGGCTATTTCCCTTGCCTGCGGCACTGTGGGGTATGCGTCGACATACCCGTCAAGCACCTCGCCGCAGCCAAGAAGTTCGACAAGCTCACAGGCGCGGTCAGCCGCCTCTTTTGTGGCGGTCGCGTCAAGACCCTTTTCAAAGCGGCTTGACGCGTCGGTGCGCATATTAAGAGCCATCGCGGTTCTGCGAACGCTTAGGCCGTTGAAATTCGCGGACTCGAAAAGTACGGTTTGGGTGCTTTCGGTGATTTCGCTGTTAAGTCCGCCCATAACGCCCGCCACGGCGACGGGGCGCTCGGCGTCCGCGATAACAAGCATGTCCGGCGTCAGCGTACGCGCCTGACCGTCCAAGGTGTCCATAACCTCGCCCGCGCGGGCGCGGCGCACGATGATTTCCCCGCCCTTAACGCACGAAAAGTCAAAGGAGTGAAGCGGCTGGCCGTACTCAAGCAGAACGTAGTTCGTTATATCGACAATATTGTTTATCGGTCGCAGACCGGACGCGCGGAGAAGCCGCCGCAGCCACCGGGGCGACGAGCCGACCTTCACGTTTTTAACCATGCGGGCCGTGTAGCGGGCGCACAAGTCCGTGTCCTGTATGGAAACCTTAACCTCATCGCCAACCGAGCCATGCCCGGCGCGCACGTTTAGAGTCGGCTTGTTAAGCGCAAGTCCCATCGCCGCCGCCGTTTCGCGCGCAAGCCCGATTACTGAAAGGCAGTCCGGGCGGTTATTCGTAATCTCAAACTCCAGCACTGTGTCCGTAAGGTCAAGCGCGGTCTGCACGGGCGTTCCGGGCGCGGGTATCGGCGCGCCGTCTTTTTCGGTGAATACAAGGATGCCGTCGCCGTCGGCGTACGGCTCGTCCTGTTGGGTAAGCCCAAGTTCCTGGAAAGAGCAAAGCATCCCCTGGCTTAACACCCCGCGCAGTTTCCCGGCCTTTATGGTCTTCCCGCCGGGAAGCCGCGAACCGTCAAGCGCGACGGGTACTGTCGCGCCGGGCGTGACGTTTGTCGCGCCGGTGACGATGCTTACGTTCTCACCCGCACCGACATCGACCGTACAGACGACAAGCTTGTCCGCGTCCGGGTGCTTCGTCACGTCCAAAACGCGCCCGACGACTACTTTTTCAATGTCACCGCCAAGACGCTCGGTAAGCTCTACCTTCGAACCTGTCATCGTAAGCCGCTCGGCAAGAGCCGCGGTGTCCTCGGGAACCTTTATATACCGGCCAAGCCAGTTAAGTGAAAGTCTCATGCCGCTTGGTCATTCCTTTCCTAATTACGAAGTGCTTTTATACGAACTGCCGCAGAAATCTTACGTCATTTTCAAACAAAAGGCGCATGTCAGTAATGTCAAAGCGCATAAGCGCAAGCCTTTCTATGCCGACACCGAACGCGAAGCCGCTGTAAACCTCGGGGTCAATGTCGCAGTTGCGAAGAACCTGGGGGTGAACCATGCCCGCGCCCAGAAGCTCTATCCAACCCTCGCCCTTGCACATGCGGCAGCCCTTGCCCCCGCAGACAAAGCATTGAAGGTCAACTTCGGCGGACGGCTCGGTATACGGGAAGTGGTGCGGTCGGAAGCGAAGGCGCGTTTCCGCGCCGTAAAGCCCCTTCATAAGCGTTTCCAAGCACCCTTTAAGGTCGGCCATAGTGATGCCACTGTCCACGACAAGCCCCTCTATCTGATGGAACATCGGCGAATGGGTGGCGTCTATTTCGTCCTTGCGGTATGTGCGTCCCGGGGATATAATGCGTATGGGCGGCTTTGTCTTCTCCATCGTGCGTATCTGCACCGAGCTTGTCTGGGTGCGCAGAATGGTCTTCTCGTCAAAGTAAAAGGTGTCGCGCTCGTCGCGGGCGGGATGCCCCTCGAAGGTGTTAAGCGCGTCAAAGCAGTAATATGTCGTCTCGACCTCCGGGCCGTCCGCGACGGAAAAGCCCATGCCAAGGAAAATGTCGTATACCTCGTCGATAACAATGCTCATAGGGTGGCGGCGTCCAAGCTTTACGGCGCGCCCCGGCATTGTCACGTCCACCGTCTCATTGCGCAGACGCGCCGAAAGAGCCGCCTTCTCAAGCCGCTTTGACGCGTTTTCAATCGCTTCCTCTAAAAGCGCGCGCAAATCGTTCGCAAGCCCGCCGATAACCGGACGCTCTTCGGGCGCAAGCGCCCCCATCTGCTTCAGCACGGCGGTAAGCTCGCCCTTTTTCCCAAGGAAGCGGACGCGCAGCTCTTCAAGCGCGCGGATATCCGCCGCCTTTTTAAGCGCGTCCAGCGCGGTATTTTTAAGCGTTTCCAGTTGGGTTCGCATAACATGACTCCTTTGCCCTGCCCAATTAAATTGAGTCCTTGACCAAGCTTTCCGACCAGTATATACTATGGCATAGAAATTTTCAAGCGTTTTTGAAACGCGGCCAAGTCCACGCGGCCAAGTCAATTGACAATTGACAATTGACAATTATGGGGGGACGGATTGTAGGGGCGGCGTTCTGCCGTGCGTAAAACTCCCCGCAATTAAGATGGCGCGCCGAGGGCGTCGCGCCCTACAAACATTACGGCGACGCAGTACACGGTTCGTCAATACGCACCATGCCGGACATAGACTGGCCGTGCGCGGAGAAATACCATTGGTACGGTAACACGCCGCCAAAGCCGCAGGCTAAACCCCCGTATAAGCGGAAAGTTCTTAGAAAACCAAGGGTTTTCTAAGGCGCATTTCTTTGTTACTTTCTTTGGGCGAAACCAAAGAAAGTAAATCCGTTCCCCAAACCCCTCTCCGGCGGCTTACGCCGCCACCTCCCCCAAAGGGGGAGGCAAGGGGAAACACCCGGCTCTGCGATTAGGGTAACGGCGCGATGTCAATTGACAATGAACAATTGACAATTTTGGGGACGGATTGTAGGGGCGGCGTTCTGCCGCCCGTTCCCTCAAACCCCTCTCCGGCGGCTGCCGCCGTTTTGGTCAAAACACCCGCCGACTGCGGTCGGCACCCTCTTTTCTAAAGAGGG
>JAISVI010000053.1 GCA_031271665.1 Oscillospiraceae bacterium | reverse complement strand
TGCTGTTCTTCGTTAAAATTCCGGATATGAAGCGTAAAGCAGAGGAAGTGCGAACATCGTTCTTAAAAAGCTGCATGGCAGGAATAAACTTTCTGCGGGAGCATTCCGCGCTATTGCGGATCATACTGTTTTTCGCGTTTATCAACTTTATCGCAAAGATGGGCGGATACGGAATGATGCCGGCTCTCATTCTAAACCGAACGGGCGGCGATCAAATATCGCTCGGAATGGTGGAAGCCGCAGTGGGGATTGGTACACTCGTTGGGAGCGTCCTCGTCACGGTTATGAAGCCGATAAAACGAAAAACAAAGGTTATATTTATTGCTTGCGGCATATCTTTTCTCCTTGGCGACGTAGGAATAAGTCTGACGCACACTTTACCGCTTTGGATCGTCTCCGCGTTTATTTCCAATGTACCTATGGCGTTTTTGAACGCGAATCTGACCGCGATCATGCGTACCAATGTGCCTATTGAAATGCAGGGTCGTGTGTTTTCGGCGCGTGACACTATCCAGTACAGCACCATTCCGATCGGTCTGTTTCTTGGCGGTTTTTTAGCTGATCATATGTTTGAGCCGTTTATGGCCGCTTCGTCGCCACTTGCAAAAATGCTCTCAATACTTACAGAAACCGGCAAAGGATCAGGCATCGCGCTCATTTTCTTTGTCGTCGGCATCATTGGCACAGTGACAAGCTTCATGTGCTTGAAGAATCCGGTATACAAGAGTTTAGATTGAAGCAAATAAGCGTACAGTTCATCATTGCGGTGACAAAAATACTTCGTTCCCTCTTCCCCCACAGCAGGCGGCTTGCCGACTTAAAGGATTCACCGCAGCCGCACCGTATTTCCGTTCGTCTGTGCTTGTCAGTGGGGTGCGGCGGCTGGAGGATGTTATAAGATGGGCGCAGAGTATTTATATACCGCAAGCAAGAAGGCCAATTGTTATTCCCAACAATTGGCCTTCTTGCTTGCGGTAAAAGTTTGCGTAAAGCAACAATAAAACTACTTGACAGTAAATCGTACTCATGGTACGATATTCGTATCAACAGAACAAAGGAGGGATGTTATGGCTAAAAAGGAACGTCTGTCAGAATTTAATCGGGGTAATATCTTATCTGCGGCTAAAGCGCTGTTTCACGAAAAAGGAATCGCGCAAACCACAGTGGATGATATTGCAAAAAAAGCGGATTACAGTAAATCTACAATCTATGTCTACTTTGCGAGCAAAGACGATATTTGCAACCATCTTCATTTAGAGCATATGCAACTTCACAAGGAGATGATTGTTAAAGCGCTGCGGGAATCCCCCGACTTTCCGGGCGGGTACTTTGCAATATGTGACGCAATGGCAAGGCTTTATGAAACGAATCCTTTGTTTTTTGACGGCATACTGGGCGAGATAGAATTGCCGCAAAACGAATCGGAATCCGTACTGGTTCAGATTTACAATGTGGGTGAAGAAATCAATGAGATTATTGAGGAATATATCAAAAAATGTGTTGCGGCGTACAACATTCCTCTCGAAACAACACCGCTGCAAGTAAGTTTTACATTATGGGCAAACATAAGCGGCATTATCACATTGGCGAACAGGAAAGAAGCCTACATCCGAAAAGCAATGGGCATTTCAAAAGAGCAATTTATGCAGGATGGATTTGTCATGTTATTAAAAACAATAAAAGGAGATGCCGAGCTATGAAAAACAATGGAGGCACTACAAAAAGAGGAAAGCGAGTCATGCTAATTGCTTTAATAATCGCCATCTTGGCAGCGGCAGGCGGCTGGGGTATGGTTATAAAACTTAACATGACGACTACGCCGCGTTTGAATCCGGGGGCACTGGAAAACCTCAACAGCAACGAACTGATGGCAATCTCGGATTCGGCATTACTGCAAGCACTTGAACGGCGCAATTCAACCGCACGCGGCAGTTTCACCGGCAATGAAATAAGCGAGGACGCGCTGCAACTGCTAGGTTGGGCGGCAACAGGGAAAAATCGTGAAGGCACGGGTTTTGTTGTTCCCTTGGCAATGGGTACCACGCCTTATGTGTCTCTCTATCTTGCCGATGCACACGGCGTTCGGAGATTTTCTTGGGAAAGCAACAGCTTTGAAAGCGTACTTGAAGATGACATCCGTGATACAGTAAACGGAGGTCAAAACGCATCGGCGGTTTGGATATATGTCATTGAGAAAGCCAACGTACCAAATGGCAGCATGGACTTTGCATGGCATACGATAGGCGCTATGAGCGAGCATCAGTATTTATTGGCGGATGAACTCAATATACAAACGCGCTTTATGGGTGACGTAAAAGCGGATGAAGTGGCTGTACTGTTAGGATTGGACGCGAGTAAAAATATCCCGGCTGGTGTAATGGTTATGGCGCAAAAATAGGAAACCTATGGGTGTTCCCCTGCCAGTGCAGTATAAGCATTTTCTGCGTCCATGAGCGCGGCAGTGTACAGCGTGACAAATTTATATTAACGGAGGTTGGGATGGCCAATATCGCTGTTATTTACAAGTCAATCTACGGCACAACAAAGCAATATGCGGAGTGGATAGCCGAGGAGCTTAGCGCTTCACTTCTTGAAGCGTCAAATGTAAAACCCGCTCAGCTAATGGATTATGATGTTGTTATTTATGGCGGCGGTTTGTATGCAGGCGGGATTGCCGGTGCAAAGCTTGTATCGAAAAACCCCTGCAAATCTCTCGTTGTGTTTACCGTAGGACTTGCAACACCTGAAATTACAGATTATACAGATATTATAACCAAGAGTTTTACTTCTGAATATCGGAACAAGATTAAAGTGTTTCACCTACAGGGCGGCATGGATTATGGACAGTTAAGCATGATTCACAAAGCAATGATGGCATTCAAGAAAAAAGAAGTCGAGAAAACGCCTTTGTCAGAACGCACAAACGATGACCTCCTGCTCCTTGAGACTTATGGCGGTAAATGTGTTTTTACAGACAGAGAAACAATTAAACCGCTTGTTGACTATGTTCGTGCGGTATAAGCATACTGTTCATCATTGCGATGACAAAAAACTTCGTCCCTCGCCACTCGCAGCAGACGGCTTGCCGGCTTAAAGGATTCGCCAAATCCGGTGAGCAGACACCGGGCACAAACAAAGGGTTCACGGTAAATAAGAAATCGTAAAACAGAACGCGAAAAAGCACTCCTAAAGAGCGTGCGGGCAAGGGCATCGCACACCGGGGGAGGTTTCATAAGGTTTTACCCTATCCCCATTTTTCCTTCCCGGAAAATTCGGCTGTCCATCTCTTTAAGGCTGTCTGAAACAGACGGTCTGAAGGACATGTGCGCCAGAACGTCGTTCTCCAAATCGACGCCCGGAGCAATTTCGGTAAGGATAAGACCGTTCGGTGTAAGCTTGAATACGGCGCGCTCGGTTACATAAAGGACGGACTGTCCCTGCGCGGCGGCGTGCTTCCCGCTGAAGGTAATCTGCTCTACGTCAGATATGAATTTTCTGACCGCGCCCTCGTTTATGATACGCAGACGCCCGTCTTCCGCCGCGATTTTCATCCCTCCGGCGGTAAACGCTCCGCAGAACACCACCTTCCCCGTGGCTTGCGAAATGTTGATAAATCCACCGCACCCGGCGAACCTTGGACCGAATTTGCTTACGTTCACATTACCTTCGCCGTCTGCCTGCGCAAGACCCAAAAAGGCGATGTCAAGCCCCCCGCCGTCATAAAAATCGAATTGGGCGGGTTCGTCCAGAATACAGTCCGGGTTCACCGACGCGCCGAAGCTTAGTCCCGCGGCGGGCGCGCCGCCAATGGGACCGGACTCGACCGTAAGGCATATACTGTCTCCTATACCCTCTTCACCCGCAACGGCGGAGATTCCCTCCGGTATCCCAACGCCCAAATTCACGATCATATCCGGTTTAAGTTCCATCGCGCAGCGTCGGGCGATAATTTTGCGCTCGTCAAGAGCCATTGCTTGCGGCGTACCGGCAGGCGTCCTGATGTCGCCGCTGAAACTTGGGTCAAAGGCGCGGTCAAACGTCTGCATGTGGTGTTCGGGCGAAGCGGCTACAATTGCGTCCACGTAAATTCCGGGAAGCCGTATAAGCTTTGTGTTAAGCGAATCCCGCTTGACCACTTTTTCTACTTGCAGGATTACCTTGCCGCCGCTGTTTTTTGCCGCCTGACACATGGCAAGCGTTTCAAGGTATACGCTTTCACGCTCGAACGTGGCGTTGCCGTTTTCATCGCAGTATGTGCCGCGCACAAGGGCAAAGTCAATGGGAAACGACTTGTAGAGTAAATACTCTTTACCGTCTATCACAACCAATTGTACCATATCCTCGGTTGTCATGGCGTTGATTTTACCGCCCTCCAACCGGGGGTCAACAAAGGTCTTCAGCCCGACGCGCGTAAGCGTGCCGGGCTTCTTCGCCGCGATGTCGCGGAAGAGGTGTGAAATGACGCCCTGCGGCAGATTATACGCCTCGATTTTATTCTCCATCGCCAGTTTCGCCATTTTCGGAACGGGTGCCCAATGCCCGCCGATAACGCGCTTTACAAGCCTTTCGTGTGCCAGATGATTTACGCCGCGCCCGTTCTTCTCACCCACTCCGGCGACATGGAGTATTGTAAGGTTTTCCGGGGCTGCGAACTTAAGAAACCGCTCTTCCAGCGCAAGAATAAGTTCCTCGGGCAGCATATTTCCAAGGAAACCGCTTATCGCCACGGTGTCGCCGCTTTGAATAAGCGACGCCGCCTCGGCCGGCGACATAATCTTCCCCATCTTGAAACGCCCCCTAATCCGTTATTTTAGCAATCTGTTTCGCGAGGTTCTTTTTCCGCGCGACATTCCCCTGGCGCGCGATCATAATACGCTGGGCCTGCGGAGAACCCGCGCCGTGCATTGACTCGGTGCGATAGCCCACAGCCGCACAGCCAAGGGTAAGGTTCTCTATAAGCCGAAGCGTTTTCAGCCGGTTTTCCGCCGAAGCGCCCTGCGCCCCCCGCAGGTATTTTTCTATGTACGGGCCAAGTTTTTCGTGCCGCAGATCCTTTTCGGAAGGCGCCGTGACCATAAGCCCCCCGGCAATGTCCTCGGCAAGACGCGCAATCTCGTACGGGAAGCGTGTTACGTTTTGCTTGCAGATATTTGCAAGCAGAAGGTCAACCATATATCCGCCGGACGCAGTTCTGCATCCCTCGCACGAACTTGCAAGCCCGCAGGAGTAGAGTGTTTCGTTCAAATGGGTCATTTCGATAAGCTTGTCCTTGATATGGCTTGCTTTTTCCGTGCCGTTGTATTCGGACACAAGCGCCGCCGCGCCGATAAGCACATCGCCCACGCCGACCTTGCACCCGCCGTAGCTTTGGCGGTGATAGCCCGCGAACCGCTCGACAAGCATGCCCACAAATTCTGTTTCACCGTTCAAAAAGATGCGGTCATTGGGGACAAAAACGTCGTCGAAAACCACAAGAGCCTCGATACCGCCAAACTCGCTGTTGCCCACGTCAATCTGTGAACCTTCCAGTTTGCGGGTGTCGCAGCTTTGGCGGCCCGCTATAACGAATATACCCTTCGTATCGGCCGGCACGGCGAAGGAAATGGCGTAATCCATGTCTGCCGGACGCATGGAGAGGGTGGGCATCACTATTACCTCGTGCGAGTTCGTTATCCCGGTCTGGTGCATTTTTGCCCCGCGCACTATCACTCCGCCTTCAACACGCCTGACAACGCGCAGATACATATCCGGGTCGCTTTGCCGATGCGGCGGCGACGCCCTGTCGCCCTTCGGGTCAGTCATGGCGCCGTCAACCGTCAAGTCTTCTTCCTGAACTTTCAAAAGAAATTTAAGGAAGTTTTTGTGATACTCCGTCCCGAACTCGCGGTCTGTCTCAAAAGTCGTTGAGTATATCGCGTTAAGCGCATCCATCCCTACACAGCGTTGGAAGCACGAGGCGGTTCTTTCCCCCAAAAGCCGCAGCATCTTCACCTTTTTGACAAGATCGTCCGCGTTCTGATGTATGTGGGTAAAGCGATTAATCGTCTTCCCGCTTATATGTGACTGTACCGTCATCAACTGCGCGTACTCCGCCGATTCGGCAAGGTCGTACGTGGCCTTTACCGAGTTCATTGACGGGCGCAGGACAGGGTGGTCTGCCGGGCCTTCTATCCTTTCGCCGAACATATAAATCTCGGTGTTCATTTTTCTTATGCTTTCAATGTATTGGTCGCCCGTCATCATATGTATTACTCCTTCACTTCCGCGTCTTTAGAAGTGTTTCCGCGCTGTCGCAGGAATCAATAAGCGCCGGTATCACCTGATAAAGGTCGCCCACGATGCCGTAGTCGGCAACTTTGAATATCGGCGCCTCGGGATCCTTGTTGATTGCTATAATCGTACCCGCGCACTGCATTCCGACTATGTGCTGAATCGCGCCCGAAATCCCGCAGGCCATATAAACCAATGGCCTAACTGTCGTGCCGGTCTGCCCGACCTGATGACCTTTCCCGATCCATCCGGAGTCTACCGCCGCGCGGGAGGCTCCGACAACCCCGCCCAACTTTCCGGCAAGGCGATTAAGCAGCTCAAAGCCTTGAGAACCGTCCAAGCCTCGCCCGCCCGAAACAATAACTTTCGCCTCGCCAAGCCCGACGGGAGGGGTGTCCGACTTGACTGTTTCCACTACGCGTGTACGCAGTTTGTCCGGGGTCAGACAAACCTCCGCCATTATGACCGCGCCTGTCTTCCTGTCATTACGGGCGGGTTTGTCCATAACGCCGGGACGCACGGTTGACATCTGCGGTCTGTGATTGCGGCAGACAATTGTCGCCATAAGGTTTCCGCCGAAGGCAGGCCTTGTCTGCATAAGCAAGCCTGTGTCCGTGTCGATTTCAAGTCCCGTGCAGTCTGCGGTAAGCCCGGTGTCTATCCGCGCCGCCACGCGCGCCGCCAAGTCCCGACCGATATGCGTGGCCCCATAAAGCACTATTTCCGGTTTATAGGCAAGGATAAGATCGCTTATAACCGATGTGTACGCGTCCGTCGTATACTGCGCAAGCAGCGTGTTGTCCGCAAGATACACCGCGTCCGCGCCATAGGCGAACAGCTCTTGCGAAAGGCCGCCTATATCTTTGCCCAACAGGACGGCGCAAAGTCGGCTTCCTCTGCTTTTCGCAAGTTCCCCGCCTTTGCCCAGAAGCTCGAAAGTGACCCTCATCAGTCTTCCGCCGCGCTGCTCGGCAAACACCCAGACATCTTTGTAAGTGCGGCTGTCCCCGGTCATAAAAGAACCCCTCCCTATATCACATGCAAGCGCTTTAGTTCGGCGGCAAGCGCGCCGGCCATTTCATCAACCGTGCCGTCAAGCATTTTTTTGCCCTTTGGCTTGGGCGGCGGCGAAAACGACCGATTCACGCTTGTGGGGGACGCCTTAAGCCCGACCTGACTTGCGTCTATGCCCAAATCGGCAACGCCCCACACCTTTATGTTTGCGTTTTCCCCAAAAGCGTCGTAGATGCCGCGAATGCTCATATACCGCGGTCTGTTCAGTTCCTTTATCGCGGTTATAAGCGCGGGCGTCTTCGTCTCGACAATTTCGTAACCGTCTTCCAGAAGCCGTTGGCATCTTACCGTGTCCGCGTCTATTTCAAGGCTTTGCGCGTAGGTGATCTGCGCGATATCAAGGCGCTCGGCAAGCTGCGGCCCAACCTGGGCGGTGTCCCCGTCGATTGCCTGTCTCCCCGTGAGGATAAGGTCAAATCCGCCAAGTTTGCGTACCGCCGCGGCCAAGGCGTTTGACGTGGCCCATGTGTCGCTGCCCGCGAAAGCCCGGTCGCTTAAAAGCACCGCGTCATCCGCGCCCATCGCAAGGCATTCCTTAAGGGTTTCGGCGGCTTGGGGCGGCCCCATCGTTAAAACAGTGACATGCGCGCCCGCTTCGTCCTTAAGCAAAAGGGCCTGTTCAAGCGCGTTTTTGTCGTCGGGATTAAGGATACTGGGGACTCCGGCGCGAATCATGGTTCCGGTTTCGGGGTCGATTTTCACTTCGTTTGTATCCGGCACCTGCTTGACGCATACAATAATCCTCATAACCAGCCCCCTACTTCAAAATATCCGCGGAGATAACCATTCTTTGCACTTCCGATGTTCCCTCGTAAATTTCGGTTATCTTCGCGTCGCGCATCATGCGTTCCATCGGATAGTCGCGGATATACCCATAGCCGCCATGCAGCTGAAGCGCGCGGGTGGTGACCTCCATTGCCGTTTCGGACGCGAAAAGCTTGGCCATCGCGGCCTCTTTACTGTGCGGTTTGCCGGTTTGCCTTTTGAATGCCGCGCCGTATACAAGCCACCGCGCCGCCTGTATGTTCGTCTCCATGTCGGCAAGTTTGAATCTTGTGTTCTGGAAATACGAAATTGGCTTTCCAAACTGTACGCGCTGTTTTGTATAGGCAACCGCCTCGTCAAACGCGCCTTGGGCGATACCAAGCGCCTGCGCGCCGATACCGACCCGCCCGCCGTCAAGGGCGCTCATCGCGATTTTGAAGCCTTCGCCCTCTTTGCCAAGAAGGTTGCCGCGCGGTATCGCGCAGTCGCGGAAGATCAGCTCGCATGTGCTTGACGCCCGGATTCCCATCTTCTCCTCTTTCTTTCCAAGGGAGAAGCCCGGCATCCCCTTTTCAACTATAAAGGCGGAGATACCCTTTGTTCCAAGGGACTTGTCCGTCATGGCGAAAATCACGAAGATACCGGCGACGCCCGCGTTTGTAATAAACACCTTGCTTCCGTTCAGCACATAGCTGTCTCCCTGACGGCGCGCGACGGTTTGCTGCGCAGAGGCGTCGGTCCCGGCGTTCGGTTCGGTAAGGCCGAACGCGCCGATTGTCGCGCTTGTAAGCTTGGGCAGGTACTTATTCTTCTGTTCCTCTGTTCCGTATTTCCATATCGGCCAGCAGCAAAGGGAATTATGCGCCGCAACAATCCCGCCTGTGGCGGCACATGCGCGCGACAGCTCTTCCACCGCAATGGCATAGGCAATCTCGTCCGCGCCCGCGCCGCCGTATTCCCTTGGGAGGTTCATGCCCATAACGCCGATCTTAAAAAGCTTTTCGACGGTTTGCATCGGGAACGTTTCCGTATTGTCGATTTCCGCGGCAATGGGCCGCACCTCCCGCGCGGAAAAATCCGCCGTCATCTGACGTATGATTTCCTGCTGTTTGGTAAGCTGTAAATGCACAGATGACCACCCCTTCTTCTTTGACAAGCGCCTTACCCTTCCTGCTCGGGCGGGGCGCTCTTTCGGATTGTTGACAAACTGCGGGACGTCGAGGACGCCGTCCCCTACATGTAAACTCAGTCGTTGCAATATCTGTAGGGCGCGACGCCCTCGGCGCGCCATCTTGATCACGCCTCTGTCATCACATGGCAGTCCCGTTGCACGGGCCTTGGTTTGGCCAACGCTGCCGCGCCTTACCCTTCCTGCTCGGGCGCGGCGCTCTTCTTTTTCTTGACATATCATTAACTTAGTTTATACTAAAGCTGTGCTTGGATAAAAAATATCAATCCAAAACCAGCGGCTCTCGCCTCTGCTGTGGTGAATCCACCCATTTTATGATGTGAGATGAGTTTCATGGACGTGCGTCAGCTTGGTTACTTCGTAAAAATTGCCCAAGAGGAAAGCTTCTCCGAGGCCGCGCTTAGGCTTGGCGTTTCCCAACCTACGCTTAGTCTTGCAATCAAAGGATTGGAGGAAGAGCTTGGCGTGAAGCTGTTTTATCCCTTTGGCCGCAAACAGTATCTCACTGACAGCGGCAGACGGCTTTACACCCGCGCGCAGGATATTTTGGACGGTTTTCGCGAAACATACGAGGCGGTCAGGAGCGGGGACGGGGAACTTGACGGAACCATAACAATAGGAATGCCGCCCGTGGTGGGTACGTGCTACTTCACGGCGATTATCGCGGATTTCAAACGTCTTCACCCAAAGCTTGAAGTACGGGTAGTAGAGCAGGGTGCGCTTACAATTGAAGATATGATTGAAGAGGGGACAATTGATATTGCGTGTACCATCGGCACTCCCCATGTGTATAAATTCGGCACAAAGGACATCGTCGCGGAACGCAACGTCGTCCTTGTCCCGTCCGGCCACGCCCTTGCAAAGAATCAGATTGTCTCCATGGAAGAGCTTAAGGATGAACCGTTCGCAATTTTCAACGAAAACTTCGTGCTGCATGTTATAACCGTCGAAGCCTGTAAAAATGCCGGCTTCACACCTAAATTCGCCGTACAAAGCTCGCAGTGGGATTTTCTTGTCGAGTTGGTGCGCGAAGGTCTTGCCATATCAATACTGCCCGAACCTATTATAAGACGATTCCCCCTTCCCGGGATTACCTGTCTGGAACTTGACGAAAGCGCAGGTTTGCTTCGGGACTGGACAGTTCTTCTGATATGGAACAAGAACCGCTATTTTTCAAACGCGTGCGCGGCGCTTCTCGAACATGTGGAAAACCGCTTCGGAAAGTAGCTTTCACCCCTTCACCGCGCCGCCGGACATTCCGGCGCCAAGCTTTCGACCGGATAAGGCCGAGAAGATAAGAGACGGCAGAATAATCACCATTCCGGCCGTTGCCATCATTTGCCATTCGATACCCATTTCCCCCATATACATCGACATCGTAAGCGGCATGGTTTTGGCCTTAATCCCCGTAAGCATCATGGCGTTAAGGAATTCGTTCCAACTGAAGATGATAATCAGCACGCAGGACGCGGTAATCCCGCTTTTGACCATCGGCAGAACCACGCGGAAGAACCCGCGCATTCTCGAACAACCCTCTATCCACGCAGATTCTTCAATCGCGACCGGAACAGTGTGAAAGAAATTCCGCATCATCCATACAACATACGGTATATTTGTGGCGGAGTTAATCAGTATAAGCCCGATATGCGTGTCGTAAAGCCCGGTTGACCGGAAAATGAAATACGTCGGGATAACGGTGCTTACCGCAGGGATGAAGCGGCTTGCAAGCAGGAAAAGGCCCATAACCTCGCCGCCCCGTATACGCGCTCGCGCCAGTGAATACGCGGCAAACGTCCCGATAGTCATGGAAATCAGCATTGAAGAGCCGGTAATTATTACGCTGTTAATAAGCGCGCTTAGGATATTGTTTTGCGACAGATAGGATATGTAGTTTTTTAGGTCGGGAAGCTTAAACAGAACCGGCGGCGACGCGAACGCTTCTTTATAGGTTTTGAAGGAGGTTATAAGCGTCCAGTAAAGCGGGAACAGGAACAGCACCGCAAGCAGCGTTGCGCCAAGCGTTACGGACACCTTGAAGGCCATGCTTCTTTTCATGTCTGTGCCCCCCTATATGTCGCTTGTTTTTCTGTTCATGCTGCGTATAAGGAATATGCTTATCAGCATCAGAACCAGAAACATCAGGACAGACTGCGCCGAAGCCTCGCCGATTTGGTACTTTTCGAAGGCGGTTCGCCAAATGGACAGCGCCATCGTTTCCGTGGCTCTGCCCGGTCCCCCTTTGGTCAAAGAAAAGATAAGGTCAAAGCTTCGGAATGTCCAAATAATGCGGAACATTGCCGCCACCTTAAGAACCGGCATTACGCCGGGCAGAGTTAAGTATCGAAAAATCTGAAACGCGTTGGCCCCGTCTATCCGCGCGGACTCGACGGGTTCAAGGGGAAGGGACTCAAGCCCCGCAAGCGTAAGGATAAACACGTACGGCGTCCACTGCCACACGTCCACCAGAATCACGGTAAAAACGGCAAAAGCGCCCGTATCCAGCCACCCGGGTTTGCCCATACCAAGACTTGACGTAAAAAAATTTATTATGCCAAGCTCGTTATTCAAAAGGAATTTCCACATCACGCCGACAACCACCGAGGAAAGCAGCATCGGCATAGAGAAAACAACCCGGAATATCGGACGGCTGCGCTTAAGAGAGTTAACCAACAGCGCAATGCAAAGCCCGAAAATTAAAGACGCCAGAACCCCGAAAAAGGTAAACGTCAGCGTGGTCAGCATTGACCGGACGCTTCCGCCCTCGGAGAATATTTTGATATAGTTGTCAAGACCCGCGAACGACTTGTTCTGGGCGTCGGTCAGCTTAAAGTTCTCAAAGCTGTACACAAAGGTGCAGATAAGCGGATAAATCGTAACGGCAAGCACAATCAGCACCGAAGGTATTACAAGGGCATAAAGCAAGAAGGTATCTCTTTTAATCCCCAGAAATTTGGTGTTATTCACGGCACAGCTCCTTCCCAATCACCTGTACTATGACCTGCCGTGGGGGAGAACTGCTCCCCCACGGCTTTGACTGATAATACAGTCGTGCTGCGTTGCCTGCGCCCCGTACCTACAGTTCGGCTTCAACCAACGCCTTTGCGTCCTTCATTGCCTGTTCTGCGGTTTTTACGCCGTTTATAGCGTTCTGTATCTCGCTGGCGACAATCGTGGTTATCGCGGCCATCGTGTCTACCTTCGGCTTTGAAACACAGGCGTCAATAACCTCCGCCTCGACCTTAAGGGCGGGAATCTCGGCAATAAGCGCCTGATCCTCAAGAAGCGACATACGCACAGGGGTGGTTCCGCTTACGTCGGTAACCATGCTTTTTGAAAGATCCGGCATGGTCAGATACTGAAGCGCGATAAAAGCCGCTTCTTTGTTCTTGGAGTTTGACATGATCGCCCCGCCCCATGTATTGCTTATGCTTCCGTGGTTTTTCTTGTACGGAATGGGGGCGAAAAGCAGTTCGTCAACGAAGTTTGACTTTTCGGGGTTATAAAGATTTGACGCTTGGGAGTTGATGATAATATCGGTGGCGATAACGCCCTGACCCAGAATTGCGCCGGATTCGTCCCAGTGGCGGCTTACAGAACCGGGCGCGGCGTACTTATGCAGTTCCATAATGAACTCAAGTGTTTCAATCGCCTCGGGCGAATCAAGCAGACATGTCTTGTTGTCCTCGGAAAGAAGCGCGCCGCCGTTGGTGCAAAGCA
>JAISVI010000046.1 GCA_031271665.1 Oscillospiraceae bacterium | reverse complement strand
AACGCCGCCCCTACGACGTGCCTGTAATGTCAGACGGCGCGCCGAGGGCGTCGCGCCCTACAAACCCTTCTCCGTCACGAAGTGACTGAGGATTTCTCCCTCCCTGCCGGGCGCGGCGTAGGTGCAACCATCCCCGGTCGCTCGCCGCGCCACTTCTACAAAGGAGGTACGCCCCGCCATGAAAAAACTGCCAACGCTCTTGCTTGTGTGCGCCCTCTTGGCAGGGTGTACCCCTTCGCAGAGCCAAAGCACCCAACCGACGGCTACGCCAGGCGCGCAGCCGTCGGATACCCCTGCGCCGACTCCGAGGGACACCCCTGTGCCAAGCGAGACGCTCACACCCACAGCGTCATCCCCGCCAACTCCCGTGCCAAGACAGACAAATCCCCCGACGCCGAGGTTTAATATCGAAGACTTGCCGGAGTCTAAGTATGACGATGGGAGCGGAGGGCCGCATTTTATTTGGGAGGATTATAATATTCCTTTCCCCAAGCCGCTAGCAGATACTTTTTGGGTGAAAAACGGAAGGATTTCGTGTGACGCGAAGGAATGGAATGAATTCCGCATCTACTATCAGACAGCGCTTGAAAAAGACGGATGGATTCGCGTCACGCCCGGCAGCCAAGATGGCTACAACGCAACAAGACTTACGTACGCCAAAGATAATCAGTTGCTGTCATTCTACGTGTATAGTATCGATTATCATACCGGCGACGAGGCACCCAACGGCTCTGTCACACGCGCGGAAGCGTTGCCGCTTATTCAGACGGCAATTGCCGCGCAACCGTACTACATCGGGACAGGTGAAATAAAGGACGAACCGAGGGCGGAAGTCCTTTTGGAAACATATATTCCGGGCGTATTCGGCAAGGCGGGGATACAGATTTTTCAAGCCTATGGTAGAGGTAGCTACAACGATTATGGTGATTTGGGGTTATTCCTTGTCAGTAACGGAACGGCGTTGCGTATTTATGACTGGATAGAAAATTCCTTCCACGCCGATATTGACGGCGACGGGATTTATGAGTTTTTGACCATGACGGAGGGATACCCCAATGACGAGATTGTGGAAGCGCGGGCGTACAAGTACGGGATTCCGCCGGGCGAAGACAGCCCGCGTATCCATCTTGCTTACGAAACATTTTTGGATTTAGTCGGTGTTTTTGACAATTATGACTTATCCAATCTTCAACTGGTGCAGGCGGAGGATGGACAAATCTACGTTTATGGGACGCACTGGAATGTAATTTATCTCGAAAGATTTGTCGAAAACTTGGGTCTCCTTTTGTTCAGGGACGGCGAACTCTTCCCGGAAAAGATGGAAGAGTTCGGGATAACCTTTGGTGGTGAAGAGTACTTTTACAACCCCTTCAACCCGCCCGCCGACTGGCTTGTCACCCCCTCCCCGCCGCCCGCGCCGTAGGGGCGCGAGCCTTGACATATCTGCCGCCCGGGGCTACAATAAGGGTAAATTTTTCGCCCGGTCAGCGCGGTGGGTAAGGACGGCATGTGGATATACAGTACCTTAAAGGAATAGGCGAGAAGCGGGCGAAACTGTTCGCCCGCCTGGGTCTGTTTACCTTGGAGGATCTTCTGGCGTTCTACCCGCGCGGTTACGAGGATCGCACGGATATACGGGACATAGCGCGCGTGTCGCCGGGCGAGTCCGTGTGCGTGCGCGCAATTGTCGGCGCGCCGGTGTCGCACCACCGCGTCCGCGCGGGGCTTGAAGTCTACAAGACGCGCGTTTTTGACGAGACAGGCACGCTTTATCTGACATTCTTTAACGCGCCGTATATAAAATCCGCGCTTAGTACGGGCGCGGAGTATGTTTTTTTCGGGAAAGTCACCGGCGAGAGCGAACGGCTTGAAATGACGAACCCCGTGTGCGAACCTTCTGAAAAGGCGGGGCGCTCGACGGGGCGGATACTGCCGCGCTACCGTCTGACGGCGGATTTAAGCCAGGGGCTTATGCGCAGCGCCGTGGAACAGGCTTTCGCGAAACTGCCCGAAGACCCCGGCGACATGCTGCCGGACGACCTGCGCAAGCGCCTTAACCTTTGCAGATATCGGTTCGCCGTGCAGAATATCCATTTCCCCCAAAGCGCGCAGGCGCTTGCGCTTGCAAGGCGGCGGCTTGTGTTTGAAGAGCTTTTGGTGCTTCAGCTTGCCCTGTCGCGGCTTAAAGACGGGCGTCAGCGCCAGCCGGGGTACGCCCTTCCCCCGGCGGATTTGTCGGACTTTTACGCGTCGCTGCCCTTCCGGCTTACGGACGACCAGATTGCGGCCGTGGACGACTGTCTGCGGGATATGTCGTCGGGGAAGCTGACGCACCGGCTTATACAGGGGGACGTGGGTTCCGGCAAGACGCTTGTGGCGGCGGCCTGCGCGGTAAGCGCGGTGCGCGGCGGGGCGCAGGCGGCGCTTATGGCGCCCACGGAGATTCTGGCCGAACAGCATTTTGAAACGCTTGAGCGCCTTTTCGCGGGACTTGGGATAGAGACGGTTCTGCTTACGGGGCGGCTTACCGCCGCGCGCAAACGCGCCGCGCGGGAGAAGATATCTTCGGGACAGGCCGGTTTAATTATCGGCACTCACGCCCTTATCTCCCAAGGGGTCGAGTTTCACCGCCTGGGGCTTACCATAACCGACGAGCAGCACCGCTTCGGCGTTCGCCACCAAAACGTGCTGTCCGCGAAGGCCGGGGACGCGCTGCCCGCGCACCGCGTCGTCATGTCCGCAACGCCCATACCGCGCACCCTCGCGCTTATAATGTACGGCGACATGGACGTTACGGTAATGCGCGGCATGCCGCCTGGCCGCCGCCCGGTGAGAACCTTTCCCGTGACCGAGGAGATGCGCCCGCGCATCCACGCCTTTATACGCAAACTTGTAAATCAGGGTCAGCAGGTATATGTCGTCTGCCCGATTATAGAGGACGAGCGCGAGCTTGGCTTCGCCGCCGCCGAGGACTACGCGGAAAACCTTCGCGCAAAGGTGTTCCCCGACCTTTCCGTCGGGCTTCTGCACGGCAGGATGGCGGCAAGGAAGAAAGAGGATACCATGCGCGCCTTCACGCGCGGTGAGATACAGGTGCTTGTGGCCACCACCGTTATAGAGGTGGGCGTGAACGTCCCCAACGCCACGCTTATGGTTATAGAGAACGCCGAGCGCTTCGGCCTTAGCCAGCTTCATCAGCTTCGCGGGCGCGTGGGGCGCGGGCATCTTGAAAGCCACTGCGTGATGTTCCTTCAAAGCAAATCCGAAACGGCGCGCAAGCGCCTTGAAATAATGAAATCCGCCGCCGACGGCTTCGCCATAGCCGAGGCGGATCTCGCCCTGCGCGGTCCCGGCGACTTCTTCGGGGAACGGCAGCACGGACTGCCGGAGTTTAAGCTTGCCGACCTCTCCGCCGATATGGAGCTTGTGTCGCTTGCCCGCGAGGAGGCAAGAGCCTTGGCGCGTTCGCCCCTGCCCGCCGCGCTTGAAAAGGCCGTGGGGACGCTTATGAAAAATTTATCTTGACAAACTGAAAAAGTCCTTTATAATAATAATTATCAATTGCGAAATATTACAAGGGGAGAGAATGAAATGAAAAAGTTTATCTGCGCCGTCTGCGGTTATGTACACGAGGGAACCGAGCCGCCCGAAAATTGCCCGCAGTGCAAAGCGCCCGCCTCTAAGTTTAACGCGCAGTCCGGCACCGGGCTTGTATTCGCGGACGAGCATACCGTCGGCGTGGCGAAAGACGCTGCCCCAGAAATCGTCGAGGGGCTTCGCCAGAACTTTACCGGGGAATGCACCGAGGTGGGCATGTACCTTGCCATGAGCCGCCAGGCCGACCGCGAGGGATACCCCGAAATAGCCGAGGCGTTCAAGCGCTACGCCCTTGAAGAGGCCGAGCACGCCGCCAAATTCGCCGAACTTTTGGGCGAGGTGCTTTCCTCCTCTACAAAGAAGAACCTTGAAATGCGCGTTATGGCGGAACACGGCGCCACCCAAGGCAAGAAAGACCTTGCGGTAAGAGCCAAAGAGCTTGGGCTTGACGCCGTACACGACACCGTGCATGAGATGTGCAAGGACGAGGCGCGGCACGGCAAGGGCTTCCAAGGGCTGCTCGCGCGGTATTTTTAACGCATGGACGCAAAAAGGAACACCATCCAGCGAAAACTTATCCTTGACGCGGTAAGAAAACTTGACGCGCACGCCACGGCAGAGCAAGTCTATGAGTATGTTTCGAAGGAGTACCCCTCTATAAGCAAGGCCACTGTATACAGGAATTTAAGCCTTCTGACGGACGCGGGCGAGCTTGCGAATATAATGACTTTTTCCGGGGCCGCCCGCTATGACCACAATCTTCACCGGCACTGCCACTTTATCTGCGAGGGGTGCGGGCGCGTCTTTGATATCGAGGGCGTATTTCCCGAAGCGGACGCGCAGAAACTTAACGGGCAGGGATTTGAGATTAAAAGCATCTGCGTCACATTAAGCGGAATTTGCCCGGACTGCGGGGAAAAAGGAAAGGTATTATGAACATTACAAGACACTCGCTTATATTCGCCCTTTCATACGCGCTTGACATAGCGGGCAAGAATAACCTCTCCCACTCGAAAAGCACCGCCTATGTCTCCGTACAGCTTGGCCGTGAGCTTGGGCTTGACGGGGACGAGACGCTTTCGCTTTATTACGCCGCGCTTCTTCACGACATTGGCGTAAGCAATGAGTATGTGCTTTACGAACACTGCAAAATCGGCGCGGAGATGCTTAAAAAACTGCCTCTGGACGAAAAAATCCCCAAAGCGGTGCTTTACCACCACGAGTTCTGCAACGGGTGCGGGCCGTCCGGGCTGTCCGGCGAAGACATCCCAAGGATGTCGCAAATCATCGGCTTCGCAAGCGCCTTCGACGACATGTTCGGCAAAAACACAGACGATTTTGACAGGGCGCTGTTTTTACGGGTGCAGGACTGGCTTGAAAAGGTCAGTCCGCTGTTCGCGCAGGATATCCGGGACGCGTTCGGCGGGCTTTTAAAGCGCGAGTCTTTCCTGCTTGACTATTTCGCCACCGAGACAAAGTACGCGCTTTCAGAAAAGCTTATGATCGGCGACGACACGCGCTATGGCTATGACGAGGTGCTTCTTTTCGCCGAGTGCTTCGCGGACATCATCGACCGGCGAAGCCCGTTTACTTACACCCACTCGCACGGCATAGCAAACCTTGCAAGGAAGGGCGCCGCGTACTTGGGGTATGACGGCGCGACGCAGAACAAGATGTACATAGCCGGGCTTTTGCACGACATCGGCAAGCTTCACGTCTCGACGGACATCCTTCACAAAAACGGCAAGCTTGACCCGGAAGAGCGCTTTGAAATCAACAAGCACACCTATTATTCCCGGAAGGTGTTAGAGCAGATTCCGGGCTTTGAGGACATCACCGAATACGCCGCGAACCACCACGAGAAGCTTGACGGGACGGGCTATCCCTACCGCATTCCGGGGGAAAGGCTTGGCGAGCTGGAGCGCCTTATGGCGGTCTGCGACGTTTTCCAGGCGCTTACCGAAGAGCGGCCTTACCGTTCCCCCATGCCCGAGGAAAAGGTTTGGGAAGTCATTCTGGGCATGGCGGAAAGAGGGCATCTTGACGGGAACTTGGCAAACAGGATTAAGGAGGCGCGCATATGGACGCTTTAAAAGGCGGAGCGGCGGCAATAGATTCATCGGCCATGTTCAAACTCTCTTACGGGCTGTTCGTCCTTACCGCCAGAGAGGACGGCAGGGATAACGGCTGTATTATAAACACAGCCGCGCAAATTACAAGTTCGCCCCTTATGGTATCCGTGGCCGTCAACAAGGCCGGTTTCACCCACGGCATGATTCTGCGCACGGGCGGGTTCGCCCTTTCCGTCTTGTCCGAAAGCGCGCCGTTTTCCCTGTTCCGGCGCTTCGGGTTTCAAAGCGGGAAGGATACCGATAAATTCGCGGGGCTTGCCTATTCTGACCGCACGGCAAGCGGCGCGCGCTTTATCCCCGAACACACAAACGCCATTATTGCCGCGAAGGTTGCGCAAACCGCGGGTTTTCCCACGCATACGGTCTTTTTCGCCGACGTCACACAGGCGCTTACTCTGTCGGCGGAGAGAAGCGCGACCTATCAGTACTATTTTGACAGCATAAAGCCCAAGCCGCCCCAAGAAAGCAAAAAGGGCTTTGTCTGCAAAGTCTGCGGATACGTCTATGAGGGCGTAAGCCTTCCAAAAGACTTTGTCTGCCCGCTGTGCCGCCACGGCGCGGCGGACTTCGAGCCGGTAAAACAGTAAGGGGGTCAGATTATGATCACACTGACAAAGGACATGGAGGTCGGGGTCGCGAAAATCGACGCGCAGCACAGGGAATTGATTGACAGGCTTAACGCGGTTACCGCGATGGGCGCGAAATCCGTTTCCAAAGAGGAAACCCAGAAGACAATCGACTTGCTTGGCGAGTATATCGTAAAGCACTTCGGCGACGAAGAAACCCTTCAGAAGCAGTCGGGCTATCCCAAGTACGAATGGCACAGGGGTCAGCATCAGCTTTACATAGGCGAGTTCGCCAAGCTTAAAAGGGAGTTTGCCGCAAACGGCGTCTCGGCCAAATTCACGCTTGACCTGAATAACTCTATAATCAACTGGATAGTGCGCCACATCAAAAGCGTGGACGTCGAGTTCGGGAAGTTCTATTTAAGCGCCTAGGCGTTCTGCGGGCGCTATGGGTCGCGTCAGCAGCCGATAGAGCGGCTTGTCGCGGAGCGGGAGGCGGCGAAGCGAGCGACCCGCGCTGATTGACAAAGCCCGCGACGCAAAAACCTTCCGTTTTCGCGTCGCGGGCTTGACATATGGGTGGTGCCGGTGGCCGGACTCGAACCGGCACGCCCTTGCGGGCGGTGGATTTTGAGTCCACTACGTCTGCCAATTCCATCACACCGGCATATAAGGCGCACTAAAAACCCGCGCCATCTGGATTACGGCGTTTTTCAACAGCCCCCATTATACTCTGTCCGCGGAATCATTGTCAAGTTATACATGCACCGGGGAGTCTGACAAAAGGCAAAATCCCTGCAACCCACGGTCACAGGGAAAAGGTGGAGCTGGTGGTCAGAATCGAACTGACAACCTGTTCATTACGAGTGAACTGCTCTGCCATTGAGCCACACCAGCACCGTACGGTTATGGATTATAGCATGACTTTAAGTATATGTCAATCGCCCCGCCGCGCGTGGCAGTGGACAAAAGTCTGTCCCTAAATAAACTGGAGATGATTGAACGGGAAGTCACGGCCATAGTCGGGATGACGCTCCTTGAACTCGCGCTTCGCTTCTCCAAACTTATTGTAGGCA
>JAISVI010000128.1 GCA_031271665.1 Oscillospiraceae bacterium | reverse complement strand
GACATAAAGGCAAGCCATACGTCGCCGCCGGGCATACCTTGGGCGGGTATGTCGCCGTGGAGTTCAAGCGCGCTTTGTTTCTTCTGCGAAACGCGGGCTTTGGCGCAGACGCGAAGGGTCACTTTAAGGAACCATGCCTTCGCGTGTTCCGAGCCGTTAAACTCCGGCCTTTTCCGCGCGTAGGCAAGGAACACCTCCTGCGAGGCGTCCTCTGCATCCTCGCGCGTGGCGGTATGCGTGACAGCCACGCGGTATACCATGTCCCCGTAGGCGCGCAGTATGTTCTCCATTATGCTGTTCCCCCGCGCGTCGTTTACTAAGCTCTCGGTATATGCGATGTTGTCCATCTTATCATCCCCTTCTGACTGGTAAATGCCCGCCAATGGGTCAAAAGGTGACATGATACGCAAAACAAACTGATTACAGTTTGGTAACAAAGAAGGCGCTCTAAAAACCCGTGTCCGCGTTCATCGGAGATGCCCTTCTTTCAACGGAAAACAGGCGGGCGCAAAACCCGCCTGTTCAAAACGCAGGCAAAGCCGTATTCAGATGGCGCGCCGAGGGCGTCGCGCCCTACAAAACGCGACGCCGGGGGTGCGCTAATCCTGCCCTTTGCGGATGGCTTTCTTCAGCACCGGCAGAATCACAACCGCAAGCGCCCCGCCGACAGTGGCCGTAAAAAGCTGCGGCAGCGAAAACATCCCGCTGATTTTCTCCACCTGCGGCTGGGGCAGTTTTAGAAATAACGGCACGGCGACAACCACAATCCCAAGGTACAGCACCACAAATTTTGTAACAGCCGCGCAGACAAGCGCCGCAATATGGGCGACTATTTTGCGACCCATATTACGGTTGCCGATAAAGTGCCAAACAAGTACAAGCGCCGCATTACCTAAAATCACGAAAGGTATCAGCTCCCAAAGGGGGCCGATGCCCATCAGTTTCGCCATAACGGGTGAAATCGCCGCAACGCAAAGACCGGACGCAAGACCGCATGTCATCACCGAAACGATAAGCAGCAAATTGACCAAACTTCCGGTCACTAACTGACCCAAAGGCGCGGTCGCAAACTGCAGCGCAATTAAAAGCGCGATGAAAATCGCCGTGCGGGCAATCCAAAGTATTCTGCTTTTCTTCAAAACTTTCACTCCTATTTCTGTATGTCCGTGTATTGTATCATATCGTCAATGGAAATTCACTATTGAATATTGCGGGCAATATTGTGTATTATAACATCGGAGGGGATTTATATGAAAAAAATCGCGCATGTTTTAACCGCTTTGGCGCTTTGCGTGTCCTTAACGTCGTGTTTGACGCCGCCGACGCCCACAGCCGGGCAACGCTTTTCACCGACGCCTGTCCCCTACCCTTCCGGAACCGCCGCAAGCGCGAATACGGACGTGAAGCACGACTTCTATACAATGTCAGACAGGCAGGGCGATATCGCCGCGCTGCTTTTCATGGGCGCGGGCGATGAGTTTTCGGCCGCCGAGAGTTATGTTAAGGAAAAGTATTTTTCCGCGCTTAAAGACAAATGGCCGGAAAACGTGGAGACGGCGGAAGCCGCCGCGTGGGAAATCTACCTTATACTGCCGAAGTATAAGGGTACGACTGTCACAGTTCACGAGTTAGACTCTGACGGGAACGCCGTGGCCGAGCTTGTATCGACCGAAAACCCGGTCTTGCTTAAATGCAATGTAAGCGATATCACCCCGTCCGCCAAGGCAACGATACGCTTTAAGGGCGTGGAAACTGTCTTTATACCCTTCATAAGCCTTGAAGACGGCAGTGTTTCCGGCGGCGATAACGTATATGCCGAGGACTGCGCCAAAGCGGCGAAAGGGGTAGGTTAGGGCGTGTTGGCGGTTGCCGAAGTGCAGTACATTTCAATCAGTTCCCTTTTAATCTCCATGCAGCGTTCATACTCTTCGTCGCTGAAAACCACAAACTCACAGTCGGCAATATCTCTGTAATAAAGCTGTTTTTCCGGGTCAAGGGGTTTGCGTGGGATGTCCTCGGTTGAAAGCACCGCGAACTCCCACGGATAAGGGGAAAATTCATGGTAAGGCAATGTCGCCTGATACGCCCGCGAATACTCCTTCGCTTTTAAGAACACATAATAGGACTTGCCTTCTCGCATCAACGGTGAGTTTGACTGCATATTAAATACCGGGGGGTATACGTCTCCGAAGAAGCCATACTCATAGACAGCTATGTTTGTATTTTCAAAAGAAACATCCCCAAGATAGACCTCTTCCACCTTAACGACGCTTTTCTCCGAATAATACGCGTGTGTGCGTTCGCCTGTAAACGTCACTTTCGCGATAAAATCAGCATTTTGAATTTCCGTAAAAATCAGATCCTTTTCCGGCAAATACGGATTTTGCGGGTAAACGGCGTAATCGTCATACGGGATGCCATGATTGGGTTCGGCATAGCTTTGCCTTGTGACGATCCCTGTTACAAGCGCGCCCGCGACCAGTACGGCAAATGCCGTCCATAATACTTTATTCACGGGCTTCCTCCAATCTTCCGTTGGCCATAGAGCAGACCTTGTCGCAAAGCGACATCACCTTGTCCTCGACATGACTGGCAAGGACGATTGTCGCGCCGCGCGCCTTCTCGGCGGCCAGAATATCGTGCGCCAGAACGACGCCTCCGGGGTCAAGCGCGTTTGTCGGTTCGTCAAGCAAAAGCAG
>JAISVI010000082.1 GCA_031271665.1 Oscillospiraceae bacterium | reverse complement strand
GATTTCAGCCCTCTATCGACCGCCGGAACGGGGGCGGGAGGAAATTGTCCCCCGGCGGGCCTTCGGAAAGCGCCATGTGTTCGCGCATGTGGAAGATGCAGTCCTCTTCCGAGGCAAAGCCCAAGGTCACGTCTTCGGCAAGCGCGCGGCAGCTTGGAGTTCCGCAGGAAGAGCAGTCAAGACCCGGAAGCCGCTCGGTAAGCGCCTCTATCTGGCGGTGCTTGGCCATTGCCGCCTCCAGCGACGAGTCAAGCTGCCACGCGGGGGTGAACTCAAGCGGAAGGGGGCGGGTTATATCGTCCCCGTCCTCTTTGGGAGAGTACGAGTTTTGCGAAACGGGCATGTATTTTTGAAGGTTTCGTATGCGCGCCTTCGCCACGAAGGGGTTTTCCACGGTCAGACAGCCGCCGAGGCAGCCCTGGGTACACGCGCCAATCTCCACAAATTCAATGCCTTCCAGTTTGCCGTCCTCTATGTCTTCAAGCACGCTTATCACGTTCGGTATCCCGTCCACGGATATGTACCGCCCGCTTAAAAGCGCCTTCCCCTCGCCGCCGCTGACCGACCAGCCGATGCCCATAAGCCCGGCGGTCACGGGAAGGGGCGTCTCTACCTTCTTCATTGCCGGAAGCAGGCGCAGATACACGTCCGACATGGAAAACGCCCCGTCGATAACGGGCGCGGGAAGCCCCACGGGGTTATGCGCGGCGGTCATCTTCGCCGGGCAGGGCGTTATAAAGAACACGCCGATCTTCCCGCCCGGAAGCCCGGTTTTCTTAACGGCCAAGGCGCGGGCGCGTATGGCGGCAAGCTCTGCCGGGGCGACGCACGGGTCGATATGGCGGATAAGCTTAGGGAAGCGTTGCAGTATAAGGCGCGTACACGCCGGGCATGCCGACGATATCACCGGAAGGGCGCTTTCGCTGCCCCGGCTTTGGCGCATACGGTCAGAGATTGTCTCCGCGGCCCGCGCCACCTCGTAAACCTCGTCAAACCCGGCCTTGACAAGCCCGCCAAGCACAATGCCCGCGTCGTCCATATTGTGGAACTGGCCGTACAGGCTTGGGGCGGGCAGCGCGATATTGTACTCAAAGTCCGAAAGACGGCTCCACGGGTCGCAGACGGCCCTTTTCGCGCGGTGCGGACAGGCGCGCACGCACTCCCCGCAGTCGATGCACCGCTCGCTTAGAATGGTCGCCTTTCCCCGGCGCACGCGTATAGCCTCGGTCGGGCAGCGCTTTATACAGGTCGTACAGCCCTTGCACCTGTCTTTATCAAGCGTGACGCTGTGTATCATAAGATTACCCCACAAGCCGCATTTTTACGGTAGTCCCGACGCCGACCTCGCTTTCCAGAATAAGCTCGTCTGCGTACCTTTTCATATTGGGAAGCCCCATCCCCGCGCCGAAGCCGATGTCGCGCACTTCCTGCGTGGCGGTGGAGAACCCCTCTCTCATCGCGTCTTCAATGTTGGGAATGCCCTTGCCGTGGTCAACAAGCAAAATGTCAAGCGCGCTGCCGTCGAAGGTGACGACAGCCTCTCCCCCGCCGCCGTGTATGACCATGTTTATCTCGCCCTCGTACATGCAGATCGCCGCGCGGCGGATAAGCTCCGCGTCCGCGCCAAGACGTTTAAGCGAGCGCTTCATGTCCGTGGAAGCCTCTCCGGCAGATACGAAGTTGTCGCCGTCAACCGTATATCTAAGCACAATCGGTTCCATTCCCTATGCCCTTCCAAGCCCCGCCGAGTAAAGCCGGCCGCACGCCTCGTAAAGCGTAAGCGGGCAGGCCATAACCGCAATGCCGCTTTCACGCGCAAGCGCGATTATGCGCTCGTCCGGCGTCTTCCCGCGCACAAACACGACGCAGATAATGTCCATCATCTCGGCGGTGCGCACGACCTGGGGGTTGCAAAGCCCCGTAAGCAGGACGCCCTGCTCTTTGACGAAGGCCAGCACGTCGCTCATAAGATCCGAACCGCAGGCCGACTTTATCTCGCTTTCAAGCATTGTCTCCCCCGCAAGCACACTCGCGCCCAATATATCCCTTACCATACTAAGCTTCACCGCATCGCACCCCTTATCGAAGTGTTGAAAATTGCGTGTTCGCCTGCGGGGCGAACGAGCGCAGCGCTTGCGAACAGGCGCCTGTGGCGTCGTGGCGGCAGACGTCTGCCGCCATATTGCGCAGCCGCTTTTGTCGCGCCAAGCTGTATTGCTTTATCCACAGCGGCTTGCACATCGTCAACCGTAAAATACAAGTGCATCTGCTTTTGCTGTTTTCCCGGTTCTTCCGGCCAAACAGGAGGCGCATACGGAATGTCGGTTTCCGCGAACAGAATCGTCAGGTCATTATCGGTTTTGAGAGCAAGGCAGCCATACGCGACGGTCTTCTCCCAGTCCATCAAGTCGGCGTAGAAATCGCAGGCGCGTCCGGCGTTCGCGCAGTCAATCGTCAGATCGCCGATTGTGAAATTGCTTATCATTACCGCACCTCCACATCATATAAACCTTCGGGGATTTTGCCCGAACGCCAAGCGCTTTCGTTAATGATAAGCGGGTAATGTCCTGTATTTGCAATGGTGACGCCGTTTAGAATACCAATGTGCGCGTACATATGCCGAAACTGGCGGAGCGCCAAGCCTAACCGCGTCCCGGTACATCCCTCAGGCTGCTTGTTTAACAGAGAATCATCCAAGCTGTCGCAGTAATCAAGAATCTTTTTGCGAACCTGCTCATAGTAGGCGTATAGCGTTTCACGGCTTAACACCACGTCGGACTCGGTATCCGGCCAGTCCAGTCCGGGTGTGTGAAAAGACGGTTCAGGCTCGTCATTCCGCTTGCCGGGGTTGATAAACCATTTGTCCGACGAGTGTATCGTGTGATATATGTACCGCCACACGGGAGCGCTGCAAATCTCGGCGTTCCAGTCTACCGTGT
>JAISVI010000077.1 GCA_031271665.1 Oscillospiraceae bacterium | reverse complement strand
TCCGCGAACTCCACATGGCCGCCGATTGGGATTCCGTAGGCAAGACGCGTAACGCGCACGGAGAAGGGCTGGAGAAGGCGCGCGATGTAAAGCGCGGTCGTGTCCCCCTCGGTGTCGGGATTGGTGGCGAGAATAACCTCGCTTATGCCGCCTTGGTTGACGCGCGAAAGAAGCTCGTGGATGCGTATATCGTCCGGGCTTTTGTTGTTTTGCGGGGAAATCACGCCGTGCAGGACATGGTAAACGCCCCGGTACTCCCGCGCGCGCTCGATTGCCGCAACGTCGCGCGGCTCGGACACCACGCATATGGTCTTTGCGTCGCGCGCGTCGTCGCCACAGATGTTACAGGTTTTGCCGTCGGTAAGGTTCTGACAGACGGGGCAAAGCGAGGTCTGGTTTTTTGCGTCGATAACGGTCTGTCCGAACGCAACAGCCTCTTCATCGGGAAGCCCAAGCACATAGAAGGCAAGCCGCGCGGCGGACTTGCGCCCCACGCCGGGAAGCCGCGCAAACTGGGTAATAAGCTGTTCCACAGCCGCCGGAAACGCGTCCCTCATAGGTTAAAACCCAAGGCCAAGACCGCCGGTAAAGCGTTGCATTTCACGGCTCATCGTTTCCTCGGCGGTGCGAAGCCCCTCGTTCACCGCGGCCAGAATAAGATCCTGAAGCATTTCAACATCGTCCGGGTCAACGGCCTCGGGCTTTATCTCAATGGACACAAGTTCGCGCTTGCCGCTTACCACAGCCTTCACCGCGCCGCCGCCGGAAGCGGTTTCATAGGTTCGCGCCTCAAGCTCTTCCTGTGTGCGCAGCATATCCTGCTGAAGCTTTTGCATCTGCTTCATCATATTCATGTTCATACCGCCGCCCATCGGCATACCGTGTTTTGCCATTCAGAACACTCCTTTAATCGTCGTCCAATGTTATAAGCGCCCCTGCGGACGCGAGAAGACCCTTTAGTTTATCGGTACTCCCGCTGCTTGGCTCGCGCACCTTAACACGCGCCTGACCGGGGTACTCGGCGTTAAGGAAACGCAGAAACTCCTCGGTTTTAAGGTTCATCGCGCAAAATTCATCGCGGGCGCTAAGGACAACGCCGCCCGGTGTAAGCTCCGCCGTCGCGCCGTCAAGGAACGCGCGGTAAAGCGGCTTGCTCTTTTCGCGTATCTCAAAGGCAAGTTCGGCGCTTCCGGCCTGTGGCGCAGGGGAAGCGTCAGGTTCATCTGCGGGCGGACGACCGGGGCGGTCGTCCCTACGAGGCGAAGGCGGTTCTTCGTCCGGCGGACGGGCGGGTCGGTCGTCCCTGCGAGGCGGTTGCTCATCTGCGGGCGGGCGCGCGGGGCGCTCTTCGCGGCGCGGCGCGGCGTCCTCCGGCGCGGACATGTCGCAAAGGCGCATAACGCAAAGTTCGGCCTCGATGCGCTTATTAACGCTTTTGGGAAGCCGCTGCTGGGCGTTTTGAAGCGCCGTTATCATATAAATAAGCCGCTGGGGGCTTAACGCGTTCGCCAGTGATTTAAGGGTGTCCGCGTCAAGGCGCGCCGACGAGGCGGGGTCTGCAAGCATATGAGCCATCAGCACGTCGCGCAGAAGCGAGGAACACGCGTCAAGCAGGGAAGAAAGCTCTTTACCGTTTTGATAAAGCGCGTCAAGCGTCCGCAGGGCGGCCGGAACGTCGCGCGCGGCCATCTGCGTAAGCCACTCGGCGATTTCAAGGGTGCCGGAAAGCCCAAGCGCCTCGTGTACCAAGGGCGCGTCTACGGGGAAGCCGTCGGACAGCGCGGCGCACTGGTCAAGAAGCGAAAGCGCGTCGCGCGAAGCGCCGTCCGCCATGCGCGCGAGCAAATCGGCGGCGTCCGCGTCCAGTTCAATATTCTCCTTTGCGGCTACGTCCAGAAGCTGTGCTTTAAGATCGCCGGCGGTAAGCCGCCGGAAGGCATAGCGCTGGCATCGCGACAGAATAGTTGCGGGAACTTTGTGGGTTTCCGTAGTGGCGAGGATAAAAACGACGTGTTCGGGCGGTTCCTCCATGCTTTTCAAAAGGGCGTTGAACGCGCCGGTTGAAAGCATATGAACCTCGTCAATGATATACACCCGCTTTTTCAGCGAAACGGGGGTGTAAACAAACTCCTCGCGCAGGGCGCGGATATTGTCAACGCCGGAGTGCGAGGCCGCGTCCATCTCCAAAACGTCGGTCGCGCCGCCGCCAAGGATGCTTTTACAGGCGGGGCAGACATTGCACGGGTCGCCGTCCTTGGGGTTTTCGCAGTTGACGGCGCGGGCAAGTATCTTGGCGCAGGTCGTTTTCCCGGTGCCGCGCGTACCGGTGAACAAATAGGCGTGGCTTGTCTTGCCGGAAGCGACTTGACGGCGCAACGTATCCGTGACCGAGCGCTGGCCGATCACGTCGCGGAACACAAGGGGGCGATATTTGCGGTACAGCGCCATACTCATCGGCTATTCCTCGCTGCTTTCCGGCTCGGCGGATTCTTCCTCCGGCTCGGGCGGAACCTCGACCGGCAAAAGTATCTGGCGGTAGCACCGGATTATTATATTGCACACATACAGGACAAGGAAAACAATTATCAGAATGAAAAGCGGCACGATGTCCGGCATAAGCTCGCCGATAAGCGGCAGGACAGTCGCCGCCGTATAGAAGATGAACGAACTGTCGATCGGGCGGCGAAGGTCGCTTTGCTCGAAGCTGTCGGCAAGGCGCGCCAAGGCCGAGAACGTGAAGTAGTACATCAGTAAATCCAGAAAAGTGCATACAAGCGATAAAAAGATAAAAAGACTTCCGTTTGTCACAAGGTTAAGCAAATTCGCGACTCCGGCAAGCATAAGCGGCACGGTCATCACCCGCGCGAGAGAAAAATAGCGCTCGTACGAGGCAAGCATTGAAAAGCATACAAACAGAATGATATACCCAACCAAATCCGGCAGAAAATCAGGAATCAGAAGCGGTATGTCAATGCCCGTAAACAAAAGCGCAATCGCGACCCAAAGAAGCGACTTAATCCTCACGCCCATCCCCCCAACCGGTACTTGCTTGCTCGTTAACAATTGTCAATTGTCAATTGTCAATTATCAATTGCCAACCGGCCTTGTCCGTACCGCACACCGGCCTTCGAGCGCGCGGATATACCCGCTGTTCGGACAGCCGGCTCGGAAACGGCGCCTTCACGGCACACGCGGTATCCCGCTTAATGCTGCTCGGTTCCCCGCCTGACATGGTTCACGGGGCCTCGTTGCGCAAAGACCGATTCCTCATCGCTGCTTATCCGGGGCTGGCGGCACATCAGCGTCCCTGGGGTCGGGATTCACCCCTGCTGTAGCGGGTTGCAGGCGACAGGGCACCGCTGGCTCCCCGGCTAGTGCGGCACGGACAAGGCCCGCTTGCGAGCCTTGAAGCATTATAGCATATAGGCAAGGGGTTTACAATATTATCTTGACGCAAAAACACGGCTGACGCATGAATGTCCAATTTGTACAGACTAAATGTAGGGGCGGTCGTCCCCGACCGCCCCTAACCCCGGAAAATCCCGCAGGCACGGGCGACCGAGGACGGTCGCCCCTACATGAGGATACCGATTTTTGTGCATTTTGTATGTTCATGCGTCAACCGTGGACGCAAAAACACGGACATTCACGCTTTTTCTCACTGCTATGTCGAGCCAATAATTTTCAAAAAATCGTGTAAGAATCGTGTACGGAAGATTCTTTGTCACGCAACCCCCATGTTTGAGAAGCTAAAAATCATCAAACTTCTCGTTTGAAATGTGCTGTGACGACCGTATTGTTTCCCGGCATAATAAATACAGTCGTCGGCGCTTCGGTGTCGCTGAAAGTTCCGCCACCGCTTGACGTCCAATGCGAAAACCGGAATCCCGGATTCGCTTTCGCCTGAATGGTTACTTTTGTTCCTTCAATGTCCGGGAAATGAGCGATTGGCATGGAGCTTTCAATAGCGCCGCCTTCCTTGTCTGCGATTAAGTCAAGCGTATATACGTCGCTTCCTTGTTTGAACACCTTCCATTCAGAACCGTCAAAGTAAACGATGGAGTAAGCGAAAACTTTGGTGGTGTGGTCTATCATAAGCGCGTTGATCTTTTCGCCGCCAACCTCTATTTGTACAATCTGCACCCCGGTGCAGTGCGATGACCTCTCGCTCATACCGTAGGAATTATAATCGTCGTCATAACCCTGTTTCGGATATCCAAAACTGTCCGCAGGTTGGGGAACGTAGAATATGGAGTCGTCGTAACGTCCGGTCGGATGATCAAGCACCGTGAAAACCTCGCCAATAGAGAATCCGTCTGTTTTCAGCACGTGAATCTGGGACGAATTGTAATTGCTTGTCTTATTTCTAAGCCGGATAATAAGCGCCGTGCTGCCGTCCCTGAAAAGATCCTCGCTTACAAATCGCGCGTCCCAATTGCCGGAATACGCGAAACGGTTTTCGCTTCCATTTTCAAGCGTCACCGTAATAGTCGTGATTCTTTCTTCTTCGCTGTTGCTGTCTTCATTGTCCGATTCCCTGACGGATACGCTGATACCGCCAGAGCTGGAATTGGGGTCGGTTTCATTCGGCGCATCGGGTTCTTCTTTGTTATCCGGCAAGGCGCTGTTTTCTGGGGGTTGCGGCACGCTTGGTGTTACCTCTTCGGTGGGAGTGCCTTCGATCAGGGCTTGCGCTTCGGGTGGAGAGACCCACGTCCCCAATGTGCAGACCAGCGCGACTATGAGAAGAAGCGAGAGTGCCGCGATAAAAATAACCCTGTTCCTTGGTTTCCTCGCCACCGCGGCAACCCTCTTTTTCAAATTTCCTCCACTGTTTTGGGACTGCAAAAGCGCAAACCGTTTTGCTGGAACATTTGTGGAAAGCTCTATCAAAAAGCGTCCGTACTCAAACCGTGATTCATCTCCAATTCGGCGGATAACCCCCTCGTCGCAAGCCGTTTCGGCATCTCGGACAGACAAGACCGCGCAAACCCACACTAAAGGATGAAACCAAAAAACAGTAAGAGTAAGGATTCGCATTAAAGCCCACCAATGGTCTTTGTGCGTGTAATGGCAAAGCTCGTGCTCAATTGCGTAATATTTCTTTTGTTGGTCATCGGCCACCTCCGGCGTGAGGATAACGGACGGTCTGAAGAAACCGTACAAGCAAGGCGACGGCAGCGCGGAAGATACATAAACAGGCAACTGGCACTGATTTACGCCATGCCTTGTCATAGACTGCCTGAGTTTTTTTCTAAGCCGCCAGTTTGCGGCGAAATACCAAAGGAACGACACGACGCTCCCCGCGGCCCATACGGCGATTAGTATAGCGTTTAGGGGAAAAGTGCGCTGCGCGTTTGTTTGTGCCTGTGACGGCTGCTCTGCGGCTGCGGGGGCGGATTGAGTGTTTGGCTTGGTGACTTCGCTCGGTTCGTCAACGTAGAAAGATACCGTCACATCCTGTCGGCTATCTTCCGATGCGCTTACAGTGGCGGGGCTTGCCACGGAGAGTATATTTAGCGGGTTTTCAAAAGAGGACAGCGGGACGGCAAGCCTGACAAAGACCAAAATCCAAACGCAGTAACGCGCCCGCGCGGTGATTGTCCGGTAAAATACCGCGCGGAAAGCAATCACCAGCAGCATGAATACAGAAACATCAAAAAGCCAAACAATCATTTCGTATTCTCCTCCGCGTCAGTAAGAATCCGATACAATTCTATAATTTTGTCTTCTGACAGCTTTTGCTGTTTGACAAGCGATGTGACCATCATCTCTATGCTGCCGTCAAACACCCTGTCAAGAAACTGCTTGGTTTCCTGCGCTATTGCTTCCTCTTGTTCAATAATCGGGTAATAGTTCTTTGCCCGCCCGTTGTTTTCATACCTGACGACGCCTTTGACTTCCATTCTCTTAAGTTGGCTTATAAGGGTGTGTTTTGTCCATTCTTTCTCATCGTTCAGTGTTTTGACCATTTCCGTAATGGTCTGTGGCGACCGCTTCCACAGAAGGCTCATGATTTTCCATTCCGCGTTAGACAGCGCGATTTTACCCTGCATGACTCCACCTCTTGACTTGATAACACGATTATAGCAGAATGGTAAACAGATGTACACCAGTAATTATCAATGAAATATACGATGTCAAAGTCTTATAAACATACCGAATGCACAAAAATATAGACAAGCTATCCCGCATTGACCCTTTGAGCGCGGGGATACCGGAAGAATAGCAGTCAACATCGGCCACTGTTCATCATCACGCGCCTGTGTCATCCAGATGTCGCCGCGCCGGGGGCGTCGCGTCCTACAAACGTTGCAACAGCAGTGAAACCAAAGCAAAAACCCCGCAACCTTGACGGTTGCAGGGTTTCGGGATTGGAGCGGGTGATGGGAATCGGACCCACGCGACTAGCTTGGAAGGCTAGGGTTCTACCATTGAACTACACCCGCATTTTGTGTGAACCCGGTTGTAGGCAGACCGGATTAAAAGCCCTGCGGCTTCTGGATACGCGCTGTAAACGCCAGTAAGCAACGGACATACTATAACAGATTTGCATCGCGGTTTCAAGTGCTTTTTTTGCGTGCTGTTGGGGGTGGTGGAGGGCGACCGAACAAACACCCTTTGTAGGGGCGGCGTTCTGCCGCCCGCTAACCCCACCGCAACCAACCCCACCGCAACCGCGAACACCGAACAAACGGGCGGTCGAGGGCGACCGCCCCTACAACCCGTCCCCCAAATTGTCAATTGTTCATTGTCAATTTCCCGTCGGGGCAATCCTCCGTCACGCTGCGCGTGCCACCTCCTTTGCGAAAGGAGGCTTTGCGTTCCCGCTCCCGCAAAAGGCTCCTTTTCCAAAGGAGCTGTCACGAAGTGACTGAGGATTTGACGGGCGGTATTCCCTCCCATTACCTCAAATCCCATGTAAATGCCAAGGGATATACCACACTATGGATTATGTGTCTGGAATAAAGAAAAATCAATAAAAAATGGTTGACAAACTCTGGCGGGTGTGCTAGTGTTATTTTAGCTATATTCAATAATTGAAAGGGGCATACATAACCATGAAAACCAAAAGGACACTCGCATTGCTGTTAGCTCTGCTTCTGCTTGTGCCGACTGTTGCGGTCGGCGCTTCTGCCGAGGGTGGGGTGCTTGTTGAACCCAAGAGAGGGGCTGTACCTGTTGCTCCGGCAGGATACGAAGTTTTCTACCACGCGGATTTTACAGGGGCAGTTCAGGGAACGCTAGCAGTTACAACCGAAACGCCGTTAACAACTTTCTTGGGTTCAGATAAAGTAACCACTACTGGCGGATTTGA
>JAISVI010000137.1 GCA_031271665.1 Oscillospiraceae bacterium | reverse complement strand
CGGGAGGTTCAGACCGATAACGGTACGGAGTTTACCAACGCGCTCCTGGTTATCAAGGCCAAGCACAAGACGCTGTTTGAACAGGCATTGGCGGACATGGACATTGTATATCATCGCATTCGCATCGCGACGCCGCGGCACAACGGGAAGGTAGAGCGGCAGCATCGCACTGACGAGCTTAGGTTTTACGACAAGCTGAGAATGTATGACCTAGCCGACGGGCGCAAGCAGCTGGCGGTATACCAAGCCAAATCAAACGACTACATTATGACCTGCCTAAACTTCCGAAGTCCGAATCAAGTCCTCGCTGACTATCAGGCGGTAATGTAAAGAGAAAAAGAAAGAGAAAAGAAAAAGGGAAAGGTGAAATGGGGCATTGCGGGGCAATGCCGCTCTCCATTGTACTTTTGGCGCTTTGTCAAGGTCGGGTAGTATTTGCTTCCGTGAGACGCAAATCTCCACCCTTCCCTTGACAAGATTCGCCCTCTGGTGTTTTCTGGTATTCTGTTACCTATCATTGACGCTTGTACAGTCAGCCGCTTCACCCGCGCGGAATGCTATTGCGAACTTTGTCGGTTTGTGATATATTACCGCGAGTATTACTTAATGGCCGCTGAATAGCGGCACTGCTGCGCTTCGGGTCGAAAATGAGTTGTTCAGCAGCTTGTACTTAAAGGGGATTTTATATGGTGACAGTCTTTTCGCGAATACTCGCGCAATTAAGAGCCGAGCGCGGGATTTCCCAGCGCGCGGCCGCGTCGGATCTTAACATAAGCCAGGCGCTGCTTTCGCATTATGAAAACGGCGCGCGCGAACCCGGATTTGCGTTCCTTGTCCGGGCGGCGGACTATTACGGCGTGTCGGTAGATTTCCTTCTGGGGCGCACGGCCATGCGGGACGGCAGCTCTATAAGCGTGGACGACCTGCACGACGCCGAGCAGGATCGCGACAGCCGCCTAAGCGGCCTTCCGTCGGCAAAACTCGGCAAGCGTCTTATGGTCAACGCGATAAGCGTTTTGTACGACATCTTGGGGCGCGGGGGCGACACCGCCGTGACCACCGCCTCTACCGGATACCTCGGCGCTGCCTTTTATAAGCTGTTTTACTTACTGTATTCGCGCTCGGGAAAAAATATGGAGGCGTATTTCCCCGAATCAGACGCCGCCTTTACGCAAATCGCCACCGCGCGGCTTCTGCTTGCCGAGGCAAAGGCAAAAACCCTTATATGCGACAAAAAGCGCTTTGCCGCGCGTCCTCTGCCGGAGATTTCCGGCGAAAGCCTTGCGCGCGAGTACCCCCAGCTTGCGCAAAGCCTTTTCACCGTGCTTCATCAGGCGTCGAAATAGGAAGGAAACGCGACAGAAAACCGTCAACCGCCTTCATATAGCCCGCGGGGTCGGCGTTCAGCGCGCGGCAGTGTCCCGCGCCGGGGACAATAAGAATCTCCTTTGTGCCGGGGATGTCCTTCTCCGGCGGCTCGCCGGCGGCGGCATTAAAAAGTTCTTCCGCCATTTCGGGCGGCGCGAAATCATCCTCTCCGCCGTGGATAAAAAGCAGCGGCACGCGGGAGTCGGCAACGGCGCTTATGACGTCGCCTTCCCCGAACGACCAGTCCGCGCGTCCGCCGCAGACAACGCTTCCCGCGGCGACAAGGGGGAAAGCCGGAAGCGCGTATTTCTCGCGCAGGAGATGTGAAAACTCCTTCTCAAGCTCGCTGTAGGCGCTGTCGCTTATAATCCCGGTAACGCTGCGCGGCGTTTCCGGCGAAGCCAGAAGGGCGGCCGCGCCGCCCGCCGAAAAGCCGAACAGCACGATTTGCGCCCCTTCGTCCGTTTCCTCGATTTGACGCACCCACAAAAGCATATCCTGTTTGTCCGGTACGCCCCAGCCAAGAAGCTCGCCGCCGCTTTCCCCGTGGCCGCGAAGCTCCGGCACAAGCACGTGATAGCCGCGTCCGTGCAGGTCTATTACAAGATCCTCAAGGTACAAGGTCTGACCCTGTACGCCCGAGGCAAGCAGTATCCAGTTCGTCCCCTTCTCTTCGGGGGAGTAGTGCCTTGCCCGCAGGGTAAGACCGTCCCGGGTGACAAGCGTCCACTCCTCGCTTGCGTATTTTTTCCGCCATTCCTCGCGCTCGGCGGAAAAGGGCCGCTCGTTTACGGGGATGTCTTTGGGCGGCGGCGGGCGCAGGATGAAAAGCGAGAAGACCCCCTGCCCGCACGCGTATATGATGATCAGCCCGGCCGTTAGCAAAGCGGCGGCGGCAAGCAGGAAGAAGCCGATCAATGTTTTTCTTCTGTTCGCCGGCGCGCTCATGTTCCCGCCGCTCCGTGAAGCGCAAAAAAGGCCATAATGCGCGCGAAAACCGCGTCGCGCATTGTGTCGTTGTGAAGCTCGTGGCATTGGGTGGGATAAAGCGTAAACTCCGTTACGCCGCCGTCAGCCGCCGCCTTGAGGAAATCGCGCGCGTCGCGCGGCGAGGCAAGGCTGTCGCGCCCCCCCTGCAGATAAAGAAGCGGTATCGCAATATCCGCGGCGCGGGCGATGGCGTTTTCCCCGGCCCTTATCGTCTGCAGAAGAATCCGGACGGCAATGCGGTTATGTATATTTGCCCCGTCAAGCGTGCGGAGAAGCTGTTCCTGATCCCCGGAGATGTCCGCGCGGCGCAGGGCGACATGCAGTGTAAAGTTCGGCATATACCGCGAAACCGCGCGGAGAATATCCATGGTATTGCGCGGGTAATGTCCGTTAAGGCGCAGCCACGGGCAGGAGACCACGGCGCAGACGTACCCCGAACAGGGATTGAGAAGGCGGTTAAGCACGGCGTTTCCGCCCATGGAATGGCCGTAAAGCGACACCGGCAGTCCCGGCTGTTCTTCGCCGATTATACCCCGCACGGTGTCCGCGTCGCTTAAAAAAAGCCCGAAGGATTCCGCGATGCCGCGTCTGCCCGGCGTTTTGCCGTGTCCACGCTGGTCGCTTGCGTATACGGCAATCCCCCGCTCGGTAAAGCGGCGCGCCCAATGGGTATATCTCCCGGCGGACTCTCCGAACCCGTGAATAAGCTGAATTACGCCCCGCGTGTCCGTATCCGGCTCCCATACGGTAAGGCAAAGCGGCGTCCCGTCAGCGCCAAGGATCGTTTTTTCGGTCACAAGCATATACGCCCGTTCCTCCCCCCGTGGTTCTTTA
>JAISVI010000135.1 GCA_031271665.1 Oscillospiraceae bacterium | reverse complement strand
AACTTGATATGTTCAAGTATGTCAGGTGATCACTTTTATAAGATGGTACAAAAGACTGCACGATGATGATGACCACGATGAGATGCCACCTGCTTTTAATTATATCATCGATGCGGAAGCCTCTGTCCAGATATTCCTCTGGGCGGGCGGGATGGGGCTTATCCTTGTGGCGGCAAGTCTGTTTTTCGTAACCCGCAATATTGTAAGGCCGATTAAAAAGCTTACCGAAAGCGCGCACAGTATTGCCAACGGCCAGCTGGACGTTACATTTGAAGAAATAGACGTAACGGAAAAAACCAAGGATGAAACGACGATTCTGCGTGCCGCGCTTGGTAAAATGCTGTCCCAGCTTAACCAAAGCCACGAGCTTGAGATGAACGTGGCGGAAGCCCACTTTGAAATGGAGAAAACGGCAGAGGCCTCGGCCGCGAAAAACAGGTATTTCGCAAATATGTCTCACGAAATACGAACGCCGATGAACGCCATACTCGGCATGTCGGAACTGCTTCTGCTCGAGCGGCTTACCGACACGCAGCTTAAATACGCGCAAAACATCAAAACTTCGTCCCAGTCCCTTTTAAGCCTTATAAACGACATTCTTGACCTTGCGAAAATCGACTCCGAGAGCCTTGTGCTTCAGCCGGTTCATTACGACCTTAACGTGCTGCTTGACCATGTTAACTCAATCGGCGTGTTTCTGGCCGAGCAAAAGGAACTTTTGTACACCTGCGAGATCGCCGGGACTATCCCACAGCACCTGTACGGCGACGACGCGCGCCTTAGACAGGTGCTTCTGAACATCGTCGGCAACGCGGTGAAATTTACGAAAGAGGGCGTTGTAAAACTTACCGTCGAGGCAAATGAAGAATCGCTTATATTCTCCGTTTCCGACACCGGCATAGGGATTAAGGAAGAGGCGCTGTCCCAGCTGTTCAACGTGTTTACACGCTTTGACACAGAAAAGAACAGGGCTGTCACCGGCACGGGTCTTGGGCTTGCCATAACGAAGAACCTTGTCGATATGATGGGCGGTACGATTAACGTTGAAAGCGTCTACGGCAAAGGCAGCACATTCCGCGTTAAAATCCCGAAGGTATTGGGCGACAGTCAAAAGATAGAGCGCAAGTCCGGCCCAATCGAGCGCTTTACCGCGCCGGAAGCAAAGGTGCTTGTTGTGGACGACAGCGAGGTCAATCTCACCGTGGCGGTAAGTCTGCTTAACCTTTACGGCATCCCGTCCGACACCGCGCTTTCCGGCATGGAGGCGATTGAGATGGTGCGCAATACGGACTACGACATCGTTTTCATGGATCATATGATGCCGGAGATGGATGGCGCGGACGCGACAAGAGCAATTCGCGCGATGGGCGGAAAATATAAAAGCCTTATAATTGTCGCGCTTACCGCCAACGCTGTCACCGGGGTGAAGGAGGCGCTTATCCTTGCGGGAATGAACGATTTTCTGTCAAAACCGATCATTATGACCGACCTTCACCGGGTGCTTTCCGCCTATATACCGGGCGACAAGAAATACCCCTATCTGGGCGAGGCGGTGTCCGAGCAGTTCGAGTATACCGAGAAGCTTAAAAAAGCCGCGCTTATCAACGGCCTTAATGTCCGTCTTGGTCTTGAAAGAATTGCCATGCAGCAGGATTCTTACGAAAAGTCCCTTATACTGGCCGAACGAAAGATACCAAGTTTTGTAAAAACCGTAAATGCCATGCTTAATAACGAGGAATTGCACCAATTCCACATACAAATTCACGGCATGAAGGGCGTCCTTTCAAACATCGGTGCGTCAGAGCTTGCGGCGCTTGCGCTTAACTTAGAAAACTACAGCGATGATTTGGAGTATTGCCGAAAAAATCTCCCGCAGTTTTTAAAGCGGCTCATGGCGTTCGGCGCGGCGCTTGGCGAGATATTCGTGGAAGACGCCGGCGAATGCCCGCGCGGCGACTTCTCGGTGCTTATGGAGGGGCTTAAAAAGCTTGTCGAAATGCTTAAAGCGTACGATTTCCAAGCCGCGACAGACGCGCTTAAAGAGCTTGGCAAGTACGATTACGACGAGAAGACGAACATAGCGATAAGGCATCTTAAATCGATAGTCGATATGTTCGAATACGATTCGGCAATAGAGTTTATCGTCGGAATGCTTCAAGACGAGCGGCGGTGACAACAAACAGATTTCGCGCAGGGTGGATTGACTTGTGAAAATATCGCTTGAACTTCTTCGGTCAAGGTGCTATAATGTCGGCAGTTGAAAGCGCGGGTGTAGTTCAATGGCAGAATTCCAGCTTCCCAAGCTGGCCGTGAGGGTTCGATTCCCTTCACCCGCTCCAGCGTAAAGTACGGTATAATTGCCGAAATTGGCAAAAATACCGTACTTTTATTTGTTTTTTCCCTCTTTTCGCGCCCCTGAAAGGCTTTGCAACGCCGGGGTATGACTGATTGGCTTATAGAAGAAGCGTTCTATGAGAACAGAGTAGGATGCGATTGTTTTTCGCCGCGCTATCGCTTATAATAGAAAAGCGGTATGACCAAAGTTACTTTGATGGAGGACTTACAGTGGCTGATAAACAATTCACGGGCAAGATAACGGCGCAAGGAACGGAAATCACGGTCTTTTCAAAAGGCACAGATGATGACTTTATCAGCCTTACCGACATCGCACGATATAAAAATGCGGCATATCCAAGCGAAGTGATTCAGAACTGGATGCGTAATCGCAGCACGGTAGAGTTTCTTGGTCTGTGGGAAAGAATCTACAATCCAAATTTCAATTACCTCGAATTCGAGGTAATTGACCGTGAGGCTGGACGCAACGCGTTTGTCCTGACGCCAAAACGATGGATTGAAAGCGTGAACGCCATCGGAATGACCACAAAACAGGGACGATACGCCGCAACCCTTGCGAATAAAGACATAGCGTTTAAATTCGCCGCTTGGATTTCTGCGGAATTTGAGTTGTACATTATCAAGGACTACCAACGTCTTAAATCGGACGAGGGACACAGGCTTCAGTTTGAATGGAACGCAAAGCGAGAACTGAGCAAAGTAAACTACCGTATACATACGGATGCAATCAAAGAGCACTTGATTCCTCCGACGCTGACGCCGCAGCAGATCGGATTTGCATATGCCAACGAAGCGGACATGTTAAACATGGCTTTGTTCGGTATTACAGCAAAGCAGTGGCGGGAGCAAACCCCGAACCGAGTCGGCAATATCCGTGATTATGCCGATGTTTATCAACTCATAGTCCTCATTAATTTGGAGAGCATGAACGCGGAACTGATTAAGCAGGGACTCAGTCAAAAAGACCGTCTGGAATATTTGAATCGGATGGCGATTGAGCAGGTGCAATCACTTATGGAGAGCGCCGCCGCAAAACGGTTAAATGAGGTTTTTCCCCAAGCGGTTTTGCCGGAACCGATGGACGCCTCGAATAACCCACGATGAATTTTGTATTTTCGCTATCGGCGTTATATTATTAGTGAAACGTAAAGCATAAAACATCGAATTGACCCACATCTAAAATGGTCAAGTTCGCCACAACAAAAAAAGGGCTGCGCACATTTTTATTGTGCGGCAACCCCTTTTTTGTCTGCGCGGAAAGCGCGTTTATGCCTTTTTAATGGCCGCCTGCAAGCGGGATTTGCGCCGTGCGGCGGTGTTTTTAGACAGAAGACCCTGCGCGACGGCTTTGTCGATCTCACGTTGCGCGTCTATATACGCGGAGTCGGCCCCCGCCTTGTCTCCGCCCGCCGTAAGGGCTTGCACCTTCTTGATGTTGGTTCGCAGACTCGACTTGGCCATTTTGTTACGAAGAGTCTTGCTTTGCGTGACGGAAACGCGCTTCTTCGCAGACTTAATATTCGGCAAACGAGCCACCTCCTTTTCTGTTAAAATTGCGCGCCGGAACTCAAGTACCGGGCGCATTTTTGGATTATAGCACGCCCAAAACAGGAATGCAAGGCTTTTTTGAGATTTTGTCACGGCAAACGGCTTGCCTGTGTAGGGGCGACCGTCCCCGGCCGCCCGAAAAAACCATGTGCGCGTGTTTTACCGTGGGGAACGGCGGGACGATTGCATTCGTCCCCTGCAACGCCCGAACCCCCTAAAACTTCCCGCCGCTGTGACGCGAACCCCCGCCGCCGCCACCGCGTGAACTGCCGCCGCGTGAACCGCCGCCGCTGTTTCCGCTGTGCTGCGGGATTGGCGTCTTCATGGTGTGGGTGCGCAGGAAAATATCCTGACTGTGCAGAACGCGGACAGTTTCATTTTTGACATAGACGGCGGGAGACACAGGCGCCGTGTGCAGCCCCACTCTGGACAACGCGAACAGGAAAACACCGACCAAAAGGATTCCGCCAAGAAGCGTAAGAGCAAAAACGCTAAAGTTCATCCTTTCAAGTATTGACGGTGAACCGCCGTCTTCCGGTTGTGCGGGTCTATAAGTTGGGGACACATAGCCGGGACTGTCGGTGCCGCCGTGCGTGCCGCCGGGATATTCGGCGCTTTGCTCGATAAAAAGCTCAATTGCGCGCGCGTAGTCCCCGTCGGTAAGATAGGGCGTGATATCCTCGCGGATACCGTCAAGCCGGTATTGGGGGAAATAGTCAAGAGCGTCGTCAAAAGCCGCGACGTTCACGTCACGGTCATTCATGTTCACATACAGCATAACGCCGGGCTGCGTGCCGTATATGCCCGGAACGACAGAACGGAAATACTCCTCGCAGAAGATTTCATAGCTGCCGGACACATGCTCGTCTGTCGTAAGGATGACAAAGGACATATTTGCCTCAAGCGCCGCCGCTTCGGCCAAAACCCCAAGAGAGGTTCTCTCGGTTTCGGAAAGCAGTTCCGCGTCGTCATATATCCCGCTTACAAGCGCGTCGGACGTCAAAGCCGCGCCCATAAGACAGAACAAAAGCGCAATCAAGGCGGCAATAATCGCAAATCTTCTCTTCATGCTTTACTCCCCTCCTACAGAACCAGCGACAGGGCAAACGCAAGCCCCGTGAATACAACAAAAGCCCCCGAAAGCCACGCGGCCACGCGCCCCGGACTTACGGGCAGCTTTCCGCTTACTTTCCCGGTTTGTCCGTTAATGGAGAATACATAGTCCTTTTCACGGAACTTGCCCACAAATGTCCACACGGGCATCATCGCGTAATGCATCACCGTATTGCGCTTGTATATGTCCAAACGCCTGCGGCGGAACACGGTGTACCCCTTCCGCGCCATGCCTTCAACGACATTTACAACGGCCCTGTCCATGCGCATGTCGCCGATAGGGATGGCTTCGTTTGGCGTCATGTCATAGCTGTTGGCATAATGACCTGACAGGTATTGCATGGCAAATGGCTCCAGGTGTCCGTAGTCGTACGGCTCGATGGCGTGCATCATCGCGTCATCCATCTTGTCGGACGCGTCTATCGGAACGCGGCTTACGTGCATGTCCGTGTCACGCACGATAAGAAAGGTGTCGATCTTTGTATAACGGAAGTGACTGTCTGACCAGCGCGTTATGATGTCGCCCTCGGCCTCGATAAAGCCGCGCGCGTCACAGCTGAAAAGCCAAAACGGCACGTACAGTCCCGAAATAACGCCCTGTCTGATATCTCGCCTGAACGCCAAGGGCAGAAGCGGGCGGCGCTTGCATTTATTAAGCATAATTTCTATCGCGTTATCTTTGCTTATTTTGAAGGGCAGTATATAGTTCGGCTTTCGCACCTCGCCAAGCTGCGAGGGAATGATTGCCGGCGAGCGGCAATAGGCGCAGAAGGTGGCGGCGGTGTTCTTTTCCGCGATAATCTCCGCCCCGCAGCTTTGACAGCGGAAACCCGTCACCTCGCCGCCGAAGACGCCCGCGTCTTCGTGTACATGCTCGCTGCGCTCGGCCTCTCCGCCGACAAGGTCGCCAAGGGAAAAGACGTTTCCGCAGAAATCACAGGCCCATTGCTGCTTCTCGATGGAAAACTCAAGCGCCGCCCCGCAGCTTGGGCATTTATAGGTCGTAGTGTCCATAAGCCTCACCTCTGGAAGCATTGTACCACCAAACCGTTAGTCTGGCAACATGTACGCCGCCCCGTCAATTTTCATCCCCCTAACCCTCTTTAGAAAAGAGGGTGGCCGCCGAAGGCGGACGGGTGTTTTGACCGTAGGGGATAATCCTCCGTCACGCTGCGCGCGCCACCTCCTTTTGCGAAAGGAGGCTTTGCGTCCCCCGTAAGGCTCCTTTTCCAAAGGAGCTGTCACGAAGTGACTGAGGATTTCTTGCGGCGGCACTGGCGGGGTGGGGTGGCTGTAGGGGCGGCGTTCTGCCGCCCGTTTGTTTCCCCGCCCGCG
>JAISVI010000129.1 GCA_031271665.1 Oscillospiraceae bacterium | reverse complement strand
CGGATATCCCTTCGGAAGATCCGCCGGGGCAGGAAACGCCAAACGTTCAGATATGACAAAAGCCCTGTCCGGCAACGCGGACAGGGCTTTCATAAGCGGTTAATACGCCGAAAACGCATCCAGAAGGATCTTTACTTCGCCTTCTGTCTCCGGGGAATAAGAGATGGAGATAAAGATCAGTCTGTCCCCAACTTTGCGAACGTGATAGTCCTGAATCAACGTAAAGCCGAGAGCGACGCCTTCCGCGGTCAGTTTTTTGTAAGTTTCCCCGGCAATCTCAACCGAGGTTATCTCGTCGCCGACAACGTAATTCATCTCGGGAACAGCCGGAAGCTGTACTTTCATTAGTTCGAGGTACTGATCTGCGGTAATGTCGCCGGGAGTGGGCTTTTCTGCCATTATTATGACGTTGGTAGCGCTTGACAAAGACGTCGCCATCATTTCATAAACGGTCGTCAATGTCGAGTAATCAAAGTCAAGGCCGGTTATTTCCGCGCCGAGATTCATCATCGCGTCTATTTCCTCGGCCGTTGACATCGCAAAGTCTTCCGGGGGCGTGAATCTAAGTCCAAAGTATTCGCTTTCAAAGCCCGTTTCGGTAATAATCCCTTTTTCATACGCGGCGGGTTGCGCGGGCGGCGCTGTTTCCGTCGGGTTGTGAGTTCCGCCGCCGTCGGGGGCGGCGCTTTTTCCGGCGCATCCGGCAAGGCCAAGCAGAAGGAGAAACGCCAGTGTGCAGACAAGCAGTTTGGTTTTCATGTGAAACCTCCTATTTTTAATGTGCCAAGAATATCATACAATTATGACCAACGCAAGCAAAAATTTTCATTGTCCGCGCGCGGGACGTAAACCCAAGCCGAGTCGCGGCTTTGACAAAAGATTTTGCGGCGGTATAGATTGTTCAGATTGTTCATGTTATAATCGTGCGGCGGACAGGCGCGGGCGTACGCACGAAAGAGAAAATGTGAGGTGAGGCGGAATGAAAATTCGTCTCAGGGCGATTTTGGTCATTGTGCTGACCAATACCATGATTATTCTTCTAAGCATTTTCGCGGGTACGGGCTATGTGAGAAAGAACATAGAGACGTACATAGAAACGGATATGATGGTCGTTGCCGACATAGCCGACCGTTTTATCAGCTCTGAACTGGAATTGCTGCGGTATGACGCGGGCGAAGCCGCCGAAAGCCTTGCGGGCAGCGAACCGGAATTCTGGCCGGAGACCCTGTCCGGGCAGCTTGGGCGGTATCCCAAGTTCATCGGAATGTCGGTTATGAGCCAAGCGGGGGAAGTATCCGCAAGCGCGGGTGAAAAACCCATGTCCTCCGGCACCTTCGGCAGCGACGCGGTTCAAAAGGCCTTTTTGGGCGAAAAGGCCTTTACCTCCACTGTTCCCACAGGGGACGGGGTGATGTTCTATCTCGCCGTACCCATCCCCGGGACAGAGGAGCATATTCTGGCGCTTACTCTTGACGGGCTGTACTTTGCGAATCTGGCGTCGGAGTACAAGGTATGGGAAACCGGGCATATCTTCATAGACGACAGCGAGGGCTTTATAATCGCCAATATACGGCCCGAATGGGTGCAAAACCGGCAGAACTTTATACACGCGGCGCAAAGCGACCCCCAGTACGGGGAGCTTGCGTCCATGCTTATGAAGCTTACCTCCGGCGAGCGGGGAATCGGCTATTACGCAATGAACGGAATCCCGCGCATCTGCGCCTACAGGCCAATCACAGGTTCGGCGGAGGGGTGGTGCCTTGGGATTGTCGCGCCGCTTTCGGAAAGCCCCGTTAGCAATGTTGACAGGGGCATTTTCATCATTTCCGGCATAAGCTTTCTGCTTAACATCGCGGCGGCGGCGATCGCCTCGGTCTTTATAAGGAAACCCTATGAGGAAGTGGCGGCGCTTAAAGAAGAAGCGGAAGCCGGACTTAGCGAGCAGAAAAAAATGACCGAGGAAATCGAGCACAGGGACAGACTGCTTCAAACCGTGAATACCGTCATAGACCGCCTGCTGCAGGCAGAGCCGCAGGCGTTTTCGGAAACGATGCGCGAGTGCATGGGCATGATGGCGCGGGCAATCGGCGCGGATCGCATGTACATAAACAAAAACCATACGGCGGACGCAATACGGTATAACACCCGGCTGTACGAATGGAACGCAGGCGGACTCCCCTCCGGCGAACCGGGCCGGGCCGTCCCCTTTCTCTGCGGCGAACAGGAAGCCCCGCTTAAAGACAAGCTGGAGCGCGGCGAAAGCATACACAGCCTTGTGCGGGATTTGCCGCCGCTGTGCCGGGAATGCCTGAACGTGCAAAACGCCTTGGCGGTCATGGTGATACCCGTGTTTTTCCGCAATGAGTTTTGGGGCTTTGTCGGGTTTGACAACTGCCAAAGCGAAAGGCTTTGCACCGAAAACGAGGAGTCCATCATGCGCTCGGGCGGGCTTCTTGTCGTAAGCGCGCTGCTGCGCAACGAGTATATGCTTGACCTAAGGGACACCTCCGTCCGGCTTGAAGCCGCGCTGGCGGACGCGAAGCAGGCCAACAGCGCCAAAAGCAATTTCCTCGCCCATATGAGCCATGAGATACGCACGCCGATGAACGCCGTGATAGGACTCAGTCAGCTTACGCTTGACGAGGGCGGTTTGCGCGAGGAAGCGATGTCTAATCTGGAAAAGATATGCGGCGCGGGGGCGACTATCCTTAGTATAGTAAACGACCTTTTGGACATATCCAAAATCGAGTCGGGCAAATTTGAACTTTATCTCGCGGAATATGACACGCCAAGCCTTATAAACGACGTTATAACGCAAAACATCATGCGCATTGGCGAAAAACCCGTCACGTTCAGGCTTCACGCCGACGAGAATCTGCCGGGCGTTTTATACGGCGACGACCTGCGGGTCAAGCAGATTTTCAGCAACCTGCTCTCCAACGCCTTCAAGTACACAAACGCCGGAACGGTGGACTGGAGCATCGCGTTTAATCGCGAGGGGGAAAGCGTTTGGCTTGTCTCAAGCGTACGGGACACCGGTATCGGGATGAAGCCGGAAAGCCTTGAAACGCTGTTCTCGGAATACAACCAGGCGGACGGCGCGACCAACCGGAAGGTTGAGGGAACCGGGCTTGGGCTTGCCATTTCCAAGCGCATGGCGGAAATGATGGGCGGGACGATTACCGTTGAGAGCGAGTACGGAAAGGGTTCGGTGTTCACCGTCCGCCTGCGGCAGGGATTTGTATCGGATACGCCCATAGGAAAAGACGTGGCCGAAAACCTTACGCGTTTGCGCTATAGCCTCGCAAGGCGCGATTACGGCGGGAAGTTAAGCCGCGCCGACCTGTCATACGCCCATGTGCTTGTGGTTGACGATATGCCGACAAACCTTGACGTTGTGAAGGGCATGTTAAAGCCCTATGGCGTAAAGGTTGACTGCGCGGAAAGCGGGGGGCAGGCCATTGAGATGATACGGGCGGAAAACCCGCGCTACAGCGCCGTGTTTATGGATCACATGATGCCGGAAATGGACGGAGTAGAGGCCGTACGCCGTATCCGGGAGGAGATAGGAACGGACTATGCCCGCAATATCCCGATAATCGCGCTTACGGCCAACGCAATCGTCGGCAACGAGAAGATGTTTCTGGAAAACGGCTTTCAGGACTTTGTGTCAAAACCGATTGAAACGGCAAAGCTGGACGCCGTGCTTCGCCGTTGGGTAAGGGATAAAGACGCAGAAAAGGAACGCCTTGACGAAAGCGCGCCGCCGGGCTATGACGCGCCCCCCGTTCCGGCGTCCGTAACCGTGGACGGGATCGACGCGCGCAAGGCGCTGGAACGCTTCGGCGGCGACAGTGAAGTCCTTGCGGACGTTCTTTCGTCCTATGCAAGAAATACCCGCCCCTTGATGCTAAGCTTAAAAAAGCAGTTGGAAGCCGAAAACCTTACGGATTTCACCGTAACCGTACACGGAATCAAAGGTTCCAGCTATGGTATCTGCGCCGCGGAGGCGGGCAAAGCCGCCGAGGCGCTTGAAGCCGCCTCGAAAGCCGGAAGCCTTGCCGCGGTGCGGGACGGCTATCGCGCCTTTGAGAAGCTTATGGAATCGCTTCTTGACGGATTGGATCGGTTTTTGGCCAATCTCGGCGCTGCCGCGGACAAACCCGCGGCATACGCCCCCGACCCGGCGCTTCTCGCGCAGCTAAGGGACGCCTGCAAGGCGTTTGACATGGACAGGGTGGACAGCGTGATGGAAAAGCTGGAGGGCTTTCGTTACGAGAGCGGAGCCGGGCTTATCGAATGGCTTCGCGAGCAGATTAACGGCATGGCCTTCGAGACGGTTTCCGACGGGGAGTGGCCGGCAAGCGATTAGGCGTTTACAGCTTTCCCATCGCCGTTACGGCGGCCCAAGCCGCGTCAAGCGCGCCCTGTCCGGGCAGGGTTTTTATCGTAAGGCCGGGCGTATCCCCGGCGGAGAAGAGCACGCGCCCCCTGTATTCCGGGACGGCGCAAAGCATGGAAATTTTGGCGAAGTCCGGGTTTTGAAGTTTAAGCAGAAGCCGCGCGTTTTTAAAGCTTATGTCGGTTACGCCAAGGGCGGCGGCCTCGGCGCGCAGACGCGCGATGCGGATAAGATTTTCCACCCCCGCCGGCAGGTCGCCGAAGCGGTCGATAAGCTCGTCGCGCATGTCCCGCGCCTCTTCCTCCTCGGTAACGGCGGCTATGCGCCGGTAATAGTCCATGCGCAGACCCGCGTGGGAGATATAGCCCGAGCCGATTCCCGCCTCGACCGGAAGGTCGGCCGAGCATTCCGGCATGACGGGCTTGCCGCCCTGCTCTTCTATAACGGCCTCTTCAAGCAGTTTAAGGTACATGTCATAGCCCACGCTTATCATATGGCCGCTTTGCTCCGCGCCAAGCACGTTGCCCGCGCCGCGTATCTCCATGTCGCGCATGGCAAGCTTAAAGCCCGAGCCGAACTCGGCAAACTCCCTTACGGCGGAAAGCCTTCGCGTAGCCACCTCGCTTAAAACCTTGCCCCTTCTGTAGGTGAGATAGGCGTACGCGTGGCGGTTAGAGCGCCCCACGCGCCCGCGTATCTGGTGAAGCTGGGCAAGGCCAAGGGCGTCTGCGTCCTCGATGATAAGAGTGTTGACGTTGGGGATATCTATGCCGGTTTCGATAATCGTGGTGCAGACAAGCACCGAAATCTCGCCCTCGCCGGTGGCGCGCATAATTTCGGCAAGCTCGTCCTCTTTCATCTGCCCGTGCGCCACGCCGACGGACACCCCCTCCAGAAGCTGGCCAAGGCGCGCGGCGGCGCGGTCGATGGTTTCCACGCGGTTGTGGAGATAGTAAACCTGCCCCCCGCGGCTTACCTCGCGGCGTATGGCGTCGGCAAGAAAGCCGTAGTCATGCTCCAACACAAAGGTCTGCACCGGATAGCGGTCGCGCGGCGCCTCTTCAAGCACGCTCATGTCGCGTATGCCCGAAAGCGCCATATTAAGCGTTCTTGGGATGGGCGTGGCGGTAAGGGTAAGCACGTCTATGCGGCGCGCTATCTCTTTAAGACGCTCTTTGTGCGAAACGCCGAATCGCTGTTCCTCGTCCACGATAAGAAGCCCAAGGTTCTTAAACTGCACGTCCTTCTGAAGAATGCGGTGCGTCCCGATGACAAGGTCTATCTGCCCCGCGCGCAGAAGCTTAAGCGTGTTTTTCACCTGCGCGGGCGTGCGGAAGCGGCTTAGTACGTCAACGCGCACCGGGTATCCGGCAAAGCGCCGCACCGCCGTGACGAAATGCTGCTGGGCAAGCACCGTGGTCGGCACCAGAAGCGCGGCCTGTTTCCCGTCCAGTATGCACTTCATCACCGCGCGCAGCGCCACCTCGGTCTTGCCGAAGCCCACGTCGCCGCAAAGCAGGCGATCCATCGGCCACTCGCTTTCCATATCCCGCTTTATCTCGTCCGCGCAGCGAAGCTGGTCGTCCGTTTCCGTGTACTCAAACTGCTCCTCAAAGGCCATCTGCCAGTCGCCGTCCGGCGAGAAGGCGTGGCCGGTAAGGCGCTTACGCTCGGCGTAAAGGGCGATAAGCCCCTGCGCAAGCTCTTTCGCGGCGGCCTTGGCGCGGGATTTCGAGCGCTGCCACTCCGCGCCGCCAAGCTTGTTAAGCTTCGGCCCCCTGCCTTCGCCCTCTTCGGCGTGCTGGCCGATATACTTGCTTACAAGGTGAAGCTGGGTGACGGGGACGTAAAGGCTGTCCGTCCCGGCATAGCGAAGCTGGATGTAGTCGCGCTTTATGCCGTCTACGGTCATCTGCGTTATGCCGGCGAACCGCCCGATGCCGTGATGCTCGTGCACCACAAGGTCGCCCGGCGCGAGGTCGGTGTAAGAGGCAAGCCTTTTGCGGTTCGAGCGCGGCACGGTGGATTTCCCCTGGGCGGCGCGGCGCGGCGCGGCGGCCTGCCCCTCGGTAAGCACCGCAAGCCTGAGGGCGGGGTATTCCATACCCGCGCTTAACGCGCCCACGCCTATTACAGCCGTGCCGGAGACGGGCGGGTCGCCGCGGTCTGCCTGCGCGCGCGAAACGGCAATGCCGCGTTCGCGCAGCATCTCTTCAAGCACGGCGGCGCGGTGCGCGGTGGGGGTAAGCACCCAAACGGCGCTTTCGCCGTCAAGATAGTGGCGTATGTCGCCCGCCGCCGTGTCAAGGCTTGCCCCATAGCTTGGAAGCTGCTTTGCCGTGACATTCAGAAGCGCGTGGGGGCGCAGGGGGTAGTTCGGCGCGAGAAACGTGTCAAGGTGGATAACGTCGTACCGTTCAAGCGCGCGCCAAAGCCCCTCTTCGTCCGTACCCATAAAGTCCCCGTTGTCCCCAAGCAGGGCGGGGGAGAGGATATCCTGCTCAAGCAGGGATTCTATATCCTGGGCGCGCTGCCACAGAAGGTTTTTAAGCCGCTCGCGAAGGCGCGTCTGCTCGGAAAGCAAAACGACGGCGCGCCGCGGCAGATAGTCAAGGAAAGTGTGCGTTTCCGGGGAAATAAGCGCCATATAGCGGTCGATTGTGGCAAGATGACCCTGCTCGCGCAGTCTTTCCGCGTCCTCGGCGCGGGGTATGGCGGCCGCCAGGGCTTCAAGCCCCCCCGGCGCGGTATGGGCAAGCGTCTCCATGCACGGAAGGATCTCCGCGAGTTCAAGGGCGTCGCTGCGCCGCTGGGTGGAAAGGTCTATATGGCTGAGTGTGTCGATTTCGTCACCGAAAAATTCCACGCGCACGGGGGACGCTTCGCCCGGGGGGAAGATGTCCATAATCCCGCCGCGCCGCGCGAACTGACCCACGCCCTCGACTATCTCGCTTCGCCGGTAGCCGCCGGAAAGCAGCACCTGGGTAAGCTTTTCCGGGGAAATTTCCATATTCGGGCGAAGGGCAAGGCTTACCTCGCGCAGGACGCCGGGGGGTATCGCCCGCTGTATAACGGCGTCCACCGCCGCAACCGTAACCGGGCAGGGCAGGGTCATACAGGCGCGCAGCACGGGTATGCGCGCCTGTTCCCATTCCCGCGAAACGGTTTCCACCGGATAGAAAGTGAAGTCGCGGTCGCGCAGAAGCATCGCGCCCTCCGCGCCAAGCGCGGCAATGTCGGCGCGGACACGCGCCGCCTCCAGTTCGTCCGGGCAGACAACAAGGACGGGGCGGTTCAGCTCGGCGTGCAGGAAGGCCGCCAAATGCGCCTTATGCACACCCGAAAGGCCGCCAAGCGCGACGGGACACCCTCCCCCGCGCAGGCGGCTTAGTATTTCCCCCACCTCCGGCAGGGCGTTAAGCGGCGCTAACAGTGAATGCATGTCTACCTCGCCAGGTGCCCCTAAAACCCCCGCTCCGGCTCGCGACGCCGCGGCATCGCCGCCTGTTCGCGAGCCTGCGCTCGTACGGTTCGGCAATGCCGAACCACACACGGGGTTTAGGGAGTCTTAGTTATATTTCGCCATGGCGCTTTCCGCGCCGTTTTTAAGGATTTCCTCCGCCGCGTCGGCGGCCAGATCAAAGGCTTTAAGAATAACAGGAATCTCGCCCGGCGTAAAGCGCCCAAGCACCCAGTCGGACAAATCCGCGCCGGGGCGCGGGTTTGCGCCAAGCCCGATACGCACGCGCGGGAACGCGTCGGATTGCAGATGGTACAGTATGTCCTTCATGCCGTTATGCCCGCCGTCGCTGCCCTTCGCGCGGACGCGGATTTTCCCAAGCGGCAGGGACACGTCGTCGAAGACGACAATCACGCGCCCGGGCGGAAGTTTGTAAAACTCCGCCGCCTGGCGGATTGCCTGCCCGGAAAGGTTCATAAACGTCTGGGGTTTAAGAAGCACGCTTCCGGCGTGTTCGGCGTAAAGGGATCGGAATTTAAGCTTTTTTATCTTCTTGATGCCCCAGCGCCCGGCAAGGATATCTATTACGCGGAATCCCGCGTTATGCCGTGTGTCCTCGTATTCGCGGCCCGGATTGCCAAGGCCCGCAATAAGCCAGTCCATATTATCCTCTGTCCCTGGGCGCCGTCCAGTTTTCTTTGTTTACCTGCCTTTGGCGCGCCAAGGCAAGCGCGCCGGGCGGCACGTCGTCGGTTATGGTCGAGCCGGCGGCGGTGTACGCCCCCTCGCCCACAGAAACGGGCGCGACAAGGTTTGTGTTACAGCCGATAAAGGCGCCGTCGCCAACGGCGGTGCGCGCCTTGGACGCGCCGTCGTAATTGACGGTCACCGCGCCGCAGCCGAAGTTAACGCCCTGTCCAACGTCGCTGTCGCCGATATAGGTAAGGTGCGACACGCTTGTGCGCGCGCCGATAACCGAGTTCTTGACCTCGACGAAGTCGCCCAGTTTTACGCCGTCCCCCACTCGCGTTCCGGGCCGCAGGTAGGCAAACGGCCCGATCTTGCAGTCCGAGCCGATCCTGACGTCCTCGCGTATAACGGTGTTCGGATAGACGACCGTTCCCTTGCCGATAAGCGTGTCGGGATGAATATACACCGTTTCAATGTCGTATATGTCCGCGCCCATGCCCATAAACATCAGGTTGACCGCCCGCTGGGCGGCCTTTCGCGCGGCGGACAGCGCGGCGGGCGAATCCACGGCGTATTCGCGCCCGTCAAGCAGAAGCACGGGAAAGCCGCCCGCGTTAATCCCGGAACCGGCGAAAAACCCCGCCCGCAGCCATTCCGATACGGGCTTAAACAAAATCTCCGCGTTAAAATAATATTCCGGCGTCACGGGAGTCCCCCCTTTTATAAAGAACGCATACGCGCTAAAGCGCGTATGCCGCCGAGCGCAAAAGCTTAAGCGTTTCGGCGCGGTCATAGGTCATCGAGCAAAACCATTCCTCAAGCGCCCCAAGGGCGTCGGGCTGGCCGAGATAGACCGCCGCCGGGCGGCCTTCCGCGCCGCCGGCGCGGTGCGCTATGGTAAAATATGCGCCCGAACGCGCTTTATACATGATTTGTATCGGCAGCGGCTCGGTCTCCGGAAGGATGAAGTGAAGGTTCTTGTGCCGTTCGAGAAGCGAGCAAAGCCGCGACAGCATCGATTTAAGCATCTGCTTTGTCACCGTTACGTCGCGGGTAAGGCCAAGCTCGCCGCCGTCAAGGGTCATTCCCTGTTCGTAGGACGCGGCGGAAAGCGATTTTTTCGGCAGTATCTCAATCCAGCCGCCGCCCCCGCGCAGGAACTCCGTCATTGCCTCGCGCCTTGCGCGCACGCGGTTAACGCATACGCTCGCGTCCGGGATATGGTGCGCGAAAAGCAGCTCGCGCAGCTCGTCCTCGCTTAAATAAAGCGCGCCAAGCGCGCCGCGCGCCTGATAGTACGTACCCTCGCGCCCCTCCAGCGCAAGAAGTCGGTCGGCGTACTGGGCAGATGCGTCGCAGGTCTGTAAAACGGGGAAGCCGCCGCGCAGCCAGTTGTGGAACACCGCCTCGAACACGGAGGAGTCCAGAACCCCGGAAAACAGCATCGTAGATTCCTCGCTTGGGCCGACACCGAAGGACATCACCGCCCCATATCCCTGCGCGGCCATAAGCGTGTCAAGCGCGCGGCCCGGAACGGCGTATACGCGGCACTGCGAGGTATAGAAAAGCGCCGTCGAGAGCCAGGTTTTCATCGCCGAGGGCAGTTCCGGCGCGGGTATGACGATATGAATCCTGTGCCCCCGCTGAAGCATGGACAGAAGGCACCTTGGCCAAAGCTGGGAAAAAGAGGCGTCGTTTGTAATCCATGCGTGCGTTTCTCCGGTCATTATAAAGATGTCAAGCGCGCGCGGCGAATTCTGAAGTTTGTGGAGGAAGCTTAAAACGGCCTTGCGCTTGCCGCTTTCCCCGGAGAAAACTTCGTGGTCGGCGGGGTTTCCGCGCTGGACGTACGGCCAAAGGTTCACCGGCCCCACGCCTTCCGGCGGGGGCGTATTAAGGATTTTTGCCATGCTTCCCACGGCGGGGGCCGCGCTCATATATCCGGCGGCCTGTTCGGGGGGAAGGGGGGCGGGGGCGGCCCGGAAGCTTATGATATTGTCCGCCTTCAGCCACGCGGTAATCGCCTCGGCAAGGGTTTGCGTATCCTCGGGCGCGCGGCCCAGAAGCTGGTGAAGTTGGGCAAGGTCAACGGGCAGGATGGACGCCCCGGCAAGAAACGCGCCGATGTCACCGGGCGCGCCCGAACGCGCCGAGGGCGCGCGGCTTCCCGTGCGCCAGCGAGACACAAGGGAGGCGTCCGCGCCGACGCCGCGCGCAAGGGTGACGTTATTCATCCTGTATATGCGCATAAGCTTATCAAGCTTTTCCTCAAAACGCACGGCCTAGTCCCCCGAAATACCGGTGGTTATCCCGCTGTCCGTGTAAGCTATGCCGTAGTCGATGCGCGCAAATTCGGACTTATTCGCGTAAAACAGCGCGGCGCCCGTGCTTTCCGGGTTTGTGTACACATATGTCCCGGACGGCGACGACCGCACGTCCGTTACATCTCCGATACCCTCTGTAAGCTTGCCCTTGCCCGCGCCGGTTGAAACGTAAAGGTCGCCGATGCCGTTTGAGTAGTCCGTAATATAATACGCGGTGTTCCCGTCGGGGCTTAGCGCGTACGCCGCCACGCCCGAAGAGATTAAAACGCTGTCCGCGCCGTTTTTGGACGCGTACAGTTCGCCGGTGGAATTAAGGCAGTAAATAAGCTTCCCGTCTTTGCTTATGCGTACGACAGGCGAAGAATCGCCGCTTCCGAAGGATTTCAGATGGGTTTCGCTTGTGCTTTCGCCCACGTCGCTTAGGTAAAATCGCCCGTCCGAATCCGTAAGAACCGCCGCGCGCCCGTCCGCGCTTACCGCCGCAAGCGACGCGTTTGACATTTTTACGGCCTTGCCGGAATTATTCATAAAATAAGTCCCGTCCGCGCAGTCAAGCGGTACTCCGGCGAACCTTTTCCCGGAGTAAAAGGTCAGAACCGAACTTTTTACCGCGCAGTCCGGTATGCCGAGAAGCGCGCTTTCGGTAAGCCGCTCTTTCTCCGCGCCCTTTCGGGATATGTATGTCCTTCCCTCATAGCTGAAGATAACCTCGTTCATGTCGGCGCTGTATATAAGCTGATCTATTACGGAGAAATCCGGGACAAGCTGTACGCTTGATTTTCCGTCAAACACGTTAAGGGCGTTGTCGCGCAGATAATAGATAAACTTTGCGCCGTCGGAAACGGCCACGATATATCCCGCGCCTTGCGTAACCGTAACGTTGTTGTCGGTTTGGTGGTATATCTGCACACCCCCGTCCGACGTACCGACGGCATAGCCTATCGTCCTGCCGTTCGGGGAAACGGCGGTAAACTGGCCGGGAATAATGTCCGTGTGTCCGCTTTTTACATTATAGCGAAGCGTTTCGGTCGAATTTTCGGGATTTGGGCAATATATCATCGCGCCGTTTTGCGACAGCATAAAGTTTTCGGCGGCGGCGGCGCTTACCCGTTCGGCTTTCTTCGGCGTGACGGCGTACAGTTCGCCGCCCGACAACTCAACGGCCATCGTCTCGCGCGAAGTGTCGTGCTGAAGGTAAGAAAGGGTACCCGGAAGGGTGTGCAGTATCTTTTCACCGCGGGTGATTATCACCTCGCCGCCGCGCTGGAAGGCGGCAAGTTGTTTCTCGGGCGCGGACGCGCCGCCGGAGGGAAGGCTTGCAAGAATGACGGCAATAACAACGGCAAGTACCGCCGCGCCGGCCGCGCCGAAAATAAAGGGGCGCGACAGCCAAAACTTCTTCTTCTCCGG
>JAISVI010000070.1 GCA_031271665.1 Oscillospiraceae bacterium | reverse complement strand
TATGCGCGGCTTTTGGGCGCGGGTGTGTACTTGCATCCACACTCATTACAGAACATCCGCTGGCTTCCCGCGCTTGTATATCCTTTTTTATGCTGCCCTTTTTCGCTGCCGCATTTTGGACACTTTACTTCTTTCTTTTCCATGACTTACTTATATCATACCAGGACAGTTTTTGTCCACTCCCGCCCGGCGGCTTACGAAAAACGGAAAACCTTGCGCAATTAGCGTCTGATATGGTACAATGAGGAAAAATCAAGGAGGCTGTTATTTTGCTTAACTTTGACCTGTACACACCAACGCGCATACTGTTCGGGCGCGGCAGCGAAACTAAAGTGGGTTCTCTTTTGGCCGGACGCGCCAAGAAAGTGCTTTTGCACTACGGCGGGGGCAGTATCAAGCGTTCGGGGCTGTATGACCGCATAAAAGCGTCTCTCAGCGAGGCGGGCATTGACTTCACCGAGCTTGGTGGGGTACAGCCGAACCCGCGCCTTTCCCTTGTGCGCGAAGGCATAGCGCTTTGCAGGCGCGAGGGTGTGGACTGGATTCTGGCGGTGGGCGGTGGAAGCGTTATAGACTCGGCCAAGTCCATCGCGGCGGGCTTTTACTATAACGGCGACCACTGGAAGCTTCATCTGGAGGGCGGCACAATCGACGCGGCGCTTCCCGTGTCCGTCGTGCTTACCATACCCGCGGCGGGCAGCGAAATGAGCGACAACAGCGTTATCACGAACGAAGAGACGAAGCAGAAGCACGGCTTCGCGCACCCGCTTCTGCGCGCGGTTTTCAGCATAATCAACCCCGAATTGTTTTTCAGCCTTCCCAAAGAGCAGCTTGCCTACGGAACGGTAGATATTATGAGCCATATTATGGAGCGGTATTTCACGCCGACCGCGAACACCGACGTGACCGACGGCATGTGCGAAAGCCTTCTGAAGACTATACTGAAAAACGCGCCGCTTATCCTGGAGGACATGGAAAACTACGACGCGTGGAGCGAGCTTGCGTTCTGCGGCGCGCTTGCGCACAACGGGCTTTTGGGCATGGGCCGCGCGCAGGACTGGGCAAGCCATAAAATGGAGCATGAGTTAAGCGCCCACTACGACGTCGCGCACGGCGCGGGTCTTGCGGTACTTACGCCGTTTTGGATGCGGTATGTGTACAAAGAAAACCTGCCCATATTCGCGCAGTTCGCCGCGAACGTCATGGGCGTCGGCGGCGGCATACGCGATATGGACAGCCTTGCGCGCGAGGGCATAGCGCGGCTTGACGCCTTCTTCACCCGTATGGGGCTTCCGAAAACCCTTCGCGATTTGGGCATCGGCGGTGACAGGCTTGAGGAAATGGCGAAAAAATGCACCCACCGCGTTTCCGGGCCGGAACAGCCCGTGGGCGGCCTTAAAAAAATGCACTGGCAGGACGTTCTGGCGGTCTACAGCGCCGCGCAGTAGTTATGATGCCGTGTCCAATATGCTAGTGGCGTTGGTTTAAGGCAAGGAGTTAACTAAATGAAACCACAAAAAACGGGCGCTACGATTAAAAAAGCCACTATAATCATTGGGCGTGTGATTTTATACACTCTTGTGGTATTGTGCCTTCTCTGTATTACTATGATAATATATCAAAACTATTATCTAAGTAAAGACGGGCTAAGTACATACGATGATTTCACATCAATACGCGCGCAATTTCCGGCGCTTAACGAAAAAGCGGATGAATTAGTTTACTTGCCCGACGAATATGAATCACTTGGACGGCATGTAATAAACGAAGACAGCCAAACGCTTGAATTTATTGACGATAGGATGGTAAACAGGGCGTTTTTTCAATACGCCGGAAGCATATTTTATGTTTATGTTGCCCCTTGGAATAAACGCCAATTTTATACACGCACTTACTCAGACATATACTCTGCGGAATCAAATGAGAAAGCAATGTGTTTAAATACAAATCCTCAAGGCCTTTTTGTGCTGGAAAACTACCTGTATTACGTATACGGGAAGCATCAGTACAATATTTTGATTTTGACGTTAGAGGGATGGATCACGATAAATACGAAAGATACAAAATTCGCACGTCTTGACCTTGACACGGGGGCGAATGAAGACCTTTCCAGGGCAGAGTATGAAGCCGCCGCAGAGCGCAGCCAAACGCCCGCGTGAAGATCAGTAATTCGCCGTAACCGTGAAATCAAGCGTTTGCATCGTCTGACCCATTATCGACGCGGCGTAGCGTTCGCCAAGCGTGACGGACATGTCCATGCTGTCGCGCCCGGCCTGCGCGACGATGTCGGGGGTAAACTTTATAAGTATGGCCTGGGTTTCCGGTACGCTGAAAAAAGGAGACAGCATCTCTGTCGCGTATTTCTGCGCCCCGGAGATCGTCCCGATTCCCGTCTGCATCGCGTTTACCGTACCCTGAAGCGACCTGAACGCGCCGTCTGTGTACCGCGCGATTACCGTGATGCTTGCGTCGCGGGTAGCAAAGCTTAGTGTTGTGTCCCCGCCCTCGGTCAGCACAAGGACGTTTCGTATAACATCGCGGTCTTCCAAAGCGCGAACCGCGCCCTCGGTGTCGGCCCACGCGCTTATCTCAATGCGGCTTGGGTCTATAAGCAGAATGATCGTTTCACGGTATATATACGCTGTAACGGCGACGGCGGAGAGTATCGCGGCCGCTATTCCTAATGCGATGAACTTGCCGATACGCCTGTGGCGTCGCGGCAGATTTTGTCTTGGGTCGCTTTGAAGCGTGTTCTTGCTTTGCATACCTAAGCCCCCCCTTGCCCTTGACCGATTGCCTTATATTCTACCAATAGTCCCCGGAAAATACAACACGCGATTTCTCTACGACCATAGCTTTGCCGCAAAATTCGGATAGGAAGCGCCTATACTGGCAACAATACCCACAATAGAGGCGGCAGCCGCCGGACTTTTTTGCGGGGAGCAGGGTATGAAGCAACTGGACATATCGGTATCCGAAGATACGCTTGCCCATTGGGCCGGGAACGAGGCAAAAAGCCTTGAGGTTCGCGGGCTGTGCGCCGCCTCGGCTGTCGCGCGCAGGACGGGGCGCGCGCTTGAAAGCATACGCGCTGCCGCCGTCCGGCTTGCGAACAGCGCGGAAAAGCCCGGGCTGAAGCACCCCGGCGGGCGTATGCCGTCGGCAGTGGAGTGGCTTTTGGATAACCGCTATTTAATCGAGCGCGAGGGCATAGACGCGCTTAGACTGATGCGGCGCGTACGCGGGCTTCCCGCGGCTGTTTGCGGCGGTATGCGTATGCCCGCCGTGTACTGCCTTACAAAGGCGCTTGTGCGCTCGGGGCGCGGCGAGGTGACGTTGGGGCGCATAAAGGCGTTTTTGGACGGCGCGCAGACGATACGGGCGCTTTCCGAAAAAGAGCTGTGGCTGCTTGTCCCGATGCTGAAGGCCGCGCTTGTCGCGTACGCGCTGGAGGGCTGCCGCGAAATCCCGTCGTCGCCGCAGTCCGCCGGCGTGAAGTTAAGCGCGGCCGTTACAAGTTTAAGGATGCTTTCGGATACGGATTTTACGCCTGTTCTGCGGCAGAACAGCGTTATGGAACACCTTCTTATGAAAGACCCGGCGGGCGTGTACGGGCAGATGGACGAAGAGACTAAAAGCCGATACAGGCAACAGCTTTCCGTTATCGCGAGACGGTACAGGATATCCGAGGTCAAGGCCGCCGAGCGAGTTCTCGCCCTCTGCCGCAAAGCGCCGTCGGCGGAAGGCGCGGAAACGCGCGCCCGCCATGTGGGATACTATATTCTGACGCGCCCGCTTGACGGGGAAAGGCCGAAAGCCGCGAGAGCGTACTTCCCCGCGCTTTTACTGCTTACGCTCGCGCTTTGCGCGCTTTGCGCGGTTGCGGGCGGCTCTTGGCTGTGCGGGGCGCTTTTGCTTGTGCCGTTTTCCGAGGCGGCAAAGAGCTTGTGCGATTACATCTCCCTGCGCCTGTCCCGCCCGCGCGTGACGCCGCGTCTGGAGTTTAAGGACGGCATTCCCGAAGAGCATTCGGCGCTTTGCGTAATCTCCGTCCTTCTCACAGACGAGAAAAGCGCCGCGGAACTTGTCGGAAGGCTTGAAAGCTTCTACCACCTAAGCCGCGACGCGGGAAAGCATTTAAGCTTCGGACTGCTTGCCGACCTTCCGGACTCCAAAGTGGCGAAGAAGGCGGGCGACCGCCGCATTCTCGAACGGGCGCAAGTCGGAATCCACGAACTGAACACGCGCTATGGCGGCGGATTTTACCTTTTCCTGCGCGAAAGGCGCTTTAACGTGCGCGACGGCCTTTTTATGAGCTGGGAGCGCAAACGCGGCGCGCTTATGGAGCTTGCGGCGCTTCTTCGCGGACAAAGCGCAGGCGAACACGCGGGGCTGTACGCCGCCACGGGGGACGAGTCAAGGCTTGGCGCGGTGCGCTATATCGTTACGCTTGACGCGGACACGCGCCTTACCCCCGGCGCGGTAAGGGAGCTTGTCGGCGCGATGGCGCACCCGCTTAACGCGCCGGTTATCGACTGTAAGCGCCGCGCGGTGACACACGGTTTCGGGGTGATGCTTCCGCGCATAGCGGTCAGTCTTGAATCGGCGGGCAAAAGCTTTTTCTCCCGCGTGTTCGCGGGGCAGGGCGGGCTTGACCCCTACGGGGCGTTAAGCGGCGAGATCTATTACGACCTTTTCGGCAAGTCCTCGTACACCGGCAAGGGAATACTGCACGTTGACGCGATGCGCGCGGTGCTTGAAGGGCGCTTTCCGCAAAACCGCATTCTGTCGCACGACCTTTTAGAGGGCGAATACCTTCGCGCGGGGCTTGTCGGGGACGTGGAGTTTATTGACGGCTTCCCGCACAAAACCATGTCTTGGTTTGACAGACTGCACCGCTGGACGCGCGGCGACTGGCAGATCGCGGCGTGGCTTGGGCGAAGAGTCCCGACCGAATCCGGCAGAGAGCGTAATCCCCTCTCCGCGCTTTCCAAGTGGAAGATTTTCGACAATCTCCGTCGGAGTTTGTCCCCCGTATTGCTGTTTGCCGCGCTTGCGTCGTCACTGCTGTTTTCGCGCCTTGCGGGGCGCGCGCTCGCGGTGTCGGGCGCGGCGGCGCTTATTTGCATGATTGCGCCGCTTGCGCTTGCCTCGGCCGACTTCGCGTTCCGGGGCGGTATGGGAAGGCGCGAGAAGCACTACGGCACTGTCGTCACCGGGCCAAAGGCCGTGCTTGCGCAGACCGGGCTTCAGTTTCTGTTTCTTCCCTTTACCGCGTGTGTGTGTTCTTCCGCCATAGCGACGGCGCTTTGGCGCGTTCTTGTAGGCAAGAAAAGGCTTCTTCGCTGGGTAACGGCGGCGCAGTCTGACCGCGCGACACCGACGACGGTGCAGATTTGCCGCAAGATGTTCGCCGCGACAGTATGCGGCGCGTTTGTCGCGGCGTTCTCCGCGCACGGATTCGGGTGGGCGGCGGGGCTTATGTGGTTTGCCTCGCCGCTTGCGGCGGCGCGTGTGTCGCGCGCGGATCGCGGTAAGGCGTCCGGCCTCGCGGACGGCGACCGGGCGTTCCTGTGCCGTCAGGCCGCGCTTATGTGGGGGTATTTCGAGGATTTACTGCGCGAGGACGACCACTGGCTGCCCCCCGACAACTGGCAGGAACAGCCCGCCGCCGGTACGGCGCACCGCACCTCGCCGACCAATATCGGGCTTTGCCTTCTGTGCTGTCTGACGGCGCTTGACTTAAACCTTTGCGCAAGGGAACGGGCGCTTTTCCTTATCGGCAAGATACTCGGCACGGTGGAATCCATGCCGAAAATACACGGTCACATCGTCAATTGGGTGGACACGCGCACAATGGAGCCGCTTTACCCGCGCTGTATCTCAACCGTGGACAGCGGGAACTTTGTCGGCTGTCTTATCGCGCTTCGCCGGGGGCTTTACGAGCTTGACGGCGAAGAGGCTTCCTCGCTTGCCAAACGTGCCGGGGCGCTTGCGGACGCGACCGACTTCAGCTTCCTTTTCGACGCCGAGCGGCAAATGTTCTCCATTTGCTATGATATGGAGAATAAAGCCCTGTCGGACGGCTATTATGACCTTCTCGCGTCCGAGGCAAGGCAGACGGCTTATATAGCCATAGCGCGCGGCGAAATCACCCCGAAAAGCTGGAAAAGGCTGGGTAGAAGCCTTGTAAGCGACGACGGCTATCGCGGCATGGCAAGCTGGACGGGTACTATGTTTGAGTATTTTATGCCGCACCTTCTTCTGCCCGTGCCGGAAAACTCGCTTCTTTACGAAAGCCTGCGCTTTGCCCTTACGCTTCAGAAGCGGCGCGGGGCGCGTTACGGCGTGCCTTGGGGCATATCTGAAAGCTGTTTTTACGCGTTCGACCCCGCGCTTAACTATCAGTACAAGGCCCACGGCGTTCCCGGCCTTGCCTTCAAGCGCGGGCTTGGGAAGGAACTCGTCGTGTCGCCATATTCGTCCTTTCTTGCCCTTCAGACGGACGCGGAAGGCGCGGTTAAAAACCTGCGCCGTCTGACGGCGCTTGGGCTGGAGGGGCGCTTTGGGCTTTACGAGGCGGCGGACTTCACCCCAAGCCGCCAAACGGGAAGCGCCGAGCCTGTGGCCGGGGGCGATGCCCCCCGCTTTGAAACCGTGCGCTGTTTTATGTCGCACCATATCGGAATGAGCCTTGTCGCCGTAAATAACGCCCTGCGCGGCAACGTCTGGCAAAGGCGCTTTATGCGCGACCCGCAGATGGGCGCGTTCGCCGCGCTTCTTGAAGAGCGCGCCCCAATCGGCATGACTGCGATGCGCTCCCTTGGGCGCGAGGTGCCGGAAAAACCGCGCCGGATTCTGTCCGAGGGGCTTAGGCGGGAGATTGACGCGCCGGATCCGGCTTTCCCCGTATGCCATATTTTAAGCAATACTTCCTACACCCTGCTTTGCGCGGACGGCGGCATGACCGCCGCCTCCTGCGCGGGCATCGCGCTTACGCGGACGGGCGACGGCCCGAACCCGGAAGGCGGAATCGACTTCCTCCTTAAAACCCCCGACGGACTTGAGTGCCTTCTCCCCGCGAATGCCGGGGAGAAGCGGGAAGAGTTCTCCGTTCTGTTCGAGGGTGGGCGCGCCGTATGGTCGCGCCGCGCCGGGCGCTTCGCAAGCGAGCTTACTGTCTGTGTGCCAGGCAACGAAAACGCCGAACTGCGCGCGGCGCGGATAACGAACACTTCGCCGGAAACGCTTGAATGTCTGCTTGTCTGCTATTTCGAGCCGGTTATGCAGGGCATAGAGGATTACCTTGCCCATCCGGCATTCTCGAAACTGTTTATACAGACCTTTGAAATAGAGCCAGACCCCGTGCCGGGCGGGGGGACGCCAAGCGGCGGCGGAGTGCTTCTGCGCCGCAGGGCGCGCGGCGGGCAAAGGGAGAAATATATGGCCTTTTGCTGCGATATGCCCGCCTCTTACGACACGTCAAGAGAGCTTGCGGTTGGGCGCGGCGGCGCGGCGGCGCTTGAATCGGCGCTTGAGCGGCTTCCGTCCGCCCTGCGGGGAAAGACCGCGTGGAATACTGTCGGAACGGTTTTAGACCCCTGTGTGCTTGTCCGCGTCCCGATAACCCTTGCCCCGGGTGAAAGCGTGACGGCGCGTTTCGCGCTTTCGTGCGCTGACACCGGCGAGGACGCTGTTCAGGCGGCGGCAAGATGCCTTGCCCTGCGCGAAATACCCTTGGCGGGGCGGATTGACGGCGCGGCGCGCCTTCTCGCGATGAGCAGCGCCGAAGTGCTGTCCGCGCTTGACAGGCTTTCTGCCTTGGCGTTCCCGCGCCTGCCCGTGCCGGAGGGACTGCGGGACGGGCTTGCTTCGGGGCGCAGGGGACTTTGGAAATTCGGCGTTTCGGGCGATTTGCCGATAATGTCGTTCCGCGCGTTCGACGCGGCGGATATCGAGCGGCTGCCCGCCGCGCTGAGGCAGCACCGTTTTTTAACCCTGTGCGGCTTTGCCTGTGACATGGCGGTGCTTTCCCGCGACGGCGGCGATTACCGCCGCCCCGTGCGCACGGCGGTCACGGACGCGCTTAAAGCGCTTGGAGCCGAGGGGACGCTTGCCGCGCGGGGCGGGGTGCATATCGCGGACATCACCGGGCTTTCGCCGCGGGAAGAGCATATACTTCCGGCCATGTCGGCATACGAATTCGGCGCGGACGTGCCGCGGTTTCCGTGGAGTCACCCGATGGCGCAGGGCGCGCGGAGTTTCAGAACAAACCCCGCGCCGGAAGTGAAGTACGCGCCGGACGGCGCGGTAAGCTTCGGCACGGGTGACGGGCTTCCGCCGCTTGCGTGGGGGCATGTGCTTGCAAACCCGTCCTTCGGCTGTCTTCTTACCGAGTGCGGGCCGGGGCTTTCCTGGCGGGGCAACGCGCGGGAAAACAAGCTTACCTTCTGGCACAACGACCCGCTTAGAACGTCCCCGAGCGAGGAACTGCGCCTTCGTACGAACGGGCGTGAGTTCTCCGTTTTCGCCGCGCCGGACGCCTTGGCGTGCGAGGTCACATACGGCTTTGGCTGGGCGCGGTGGCAGAAGCGCGACGGCAGGGTTACGGTGACGACGACAGCTTTCGTCCCGCGTACGCGCATGGCGCGCGTGATGATTGTTGAAATACAGGGCGCGGCCAACGCCGAACTGCTTTATTGTTCAAAGCTTCTGCTTGGCGGGCGCGAGAAGGACAGAAGGTTTATCCGCGTCGCGCGTGACGAGGGCGGGAATATCACCGCCGTAAACCCCTGCGCGACGGAGTTTTCGCCGCAAACCTATCACCTTATGGCCTCGGTTCCGCCAACGCTTCTGGAGGGCGATGCGGGAGAACTGCGCGCCCGGATGTACCCGGTGCGGCGCGAGGGCAGACTGCGGCTTATACTGGTCACGGGCTGTTCCTGCAACGCGCGGGGCGCGGATACGCTGCGGGCGCTTGCTGACGACCACGAGGCAAGCCTTTGCCTGCGCGAAACGGAGAATCACTGGCAAAAGGCGGTTACTCCGCGAACCTTTAAGACGGGCGACAAGGCGGCGGATCACTATCTGAACGGCTGGGCGCTTTACCAAACCGTCGCTTGCCGCATGTACGCGCGGGCGTCGCAGTACCAGTGCGGCGGGGCGTACGGCTTCCGCGACCAGCTTCAGGACGCGTGCGCCGCGGCGTACAGCGACAAAAACCTTTTGAAATATCAAATCCTGCGCGCCTGCGTCCATCAGTATGAAGAGGGGGACGTACAGCACTGGTGGCATCCCGCCCCGCCGCCTAAGGGCTTTGGCGACAGGGGCGTGCGCACGCGCATTACCGATGACCTTCTGTGGCTTCCCTATGCCGTGTGCGAGTATATAGATATGACCGGGGACGAGGAAATCCTTAAACTAAGCACGCCGTTCATCATTTCCGCGCCGCTGGAGGCGGACAGGCATGACCGCTATGAACAGCCCAAGCGCACGGAGTACCGCGCAAGCGTGTACGAACACTGCGTACGCGCCGCCGAGGCGTTCCGGCGGCGCGGGCTTGGCGCGCACGGACTTCCCCTTATCGGCGGAGGAGACTGGAACGACGGGTTTGACAGGGTTGGCGCGGGCGGCGCGGGCGAAAGCGTATGGCTTGCGTGGTTCGGCGCGCTTGTAATGCGCCGCTTTGCCCCATGCTGTGAACGCATGGGGGATATGGCGCGCGCCGAGGATTGCCGCTTCTGGGCGGCAAAGCTTATCAAGGCCGCGGAAGGGGCTTGGGACGGCGAGTGGTTCCGGCGCGGCTATTACGACGACGGCTCTACCCTTGGTTCAAGCCAAGACGAGGAGTGCCGCATTGACTCTATTGCGCAAAGCTTTTCGGCGTTTTTCGCAGGCGAACTGCCGCAAGGCTATTCGGAAAAGGCGCTTGACAGCGCGTACCGTCTTTTGGCGCGGGGCGCGGGGAACACCGTGCGGCTTTTCGACCCGCCTTTCTCCCAAAGCGCCAAAAATCCGGGCTATATAAAGGGCTATGTCGCGGGCGTACGCGAAAACGGCGGACAGTACACCCACGCCGCCGTTTGGCTTGCGATGGGAATGTTCTTAAACGGCGAGCGCGGGCGCGGCGAAAGCATTATGCGCGCACTTATCCCCGCCGCCCACGACCCCGCCGTCTATAAGGCCGAGCCGTACGTTCTGGCCGCCGACGTATACGCCGCCGAAAATCACGTAGGACGCGGCGGCTGGAGCTGGTACACCGGCGCGGCGGGGTGGTACTACAGGGTCGCGGCGAAGTGGATGGGGGACGGGGGCGATTAGAAGTACAGCACTTGAACTATGCGCGAGGCAAAGCATTCAGAGATCACGGCTGACGCTTGAAATTTCGCTTGAGATAAGATACTATAATAACGGAAAAGAGGTGCGCCCATTAGAAGCCAATCGTCTGCCGCTTTATATAAAGCTGAATGAGGGATGGCGTTTAGAGGCTGCAAGCTCAGTTCCGTTCGATCCCCCAATATCCGATACAGCTTCCGATCCAAGGACGTTCACGGCAAACTACCTTGTAAGCCGTCAGAACGCCCTTGAAGAGCACGGACGCGGGTTTATAAAGCTAAAGCGGTAGTGCCATATAGGGGAGATATTTGTGCAAAAGTGTATTCGCCTAATTCATGATGACTTCAAGCCGAAGATTAATCGTCTTTTCGGCTTTGAGACAGGGGCATTTGCATGGGATGTTTTCGGCGGAGTTTTCTGTTTGCACAACACCGTGCACTATTTTGCGCCCGATTTACTCGAATTTGAAGATTTACAAATAGCAAGAGATTCGTGGGATGAGTGGGTTGAAACCGAACAGGCAGACACTTTCTACCAATCATGGTATTGGGATAACATAGATGCCGAGATAATCAAATTACAGCCTTATGAGGGATTCTTGATATATCCTCCGCTTTGGGCAAAAGAATGTGATATAAGTACCGCAAAGAAAACGACCAACAACCTGCTGTGTGTAGTCTGGGCGTCATTGGAATTAAGGCGGACTATAAAGGGATTTTAAAGGAAACGATCAGACCCAACGGGGCAACACGGCTGACGCTTGAATGCCCAAGTTGCACAGATAAAATATAGATGCGGTCGCCCCTTATATAAGGATGCCGTTTTTTCTGCATTTTGCAAGGCGGCCGCAAAACGAATATAAATCTTGACATTGCCTTGGTTTTTGTGTAATATTAGCCTTGCTTGCGCAAAAACGCGCAGATAAAATTAAAGGTTGGGGTTTTATACAATGAGAACGAAGAAATCTGTGTTTTTCATCGTAGTGCTTGTGACGCTTCTGCTGACGGCAGTGGCCGTCTTCGGTATCCACAGCGAATTTCTTAACATTGACCTTAAGGGCGCGGGCGAGATGCGTTGGGGCATCGACATACGCGGCGGCGTGGACGCCGTGTTCGTACCGAAGGATTTCGAGGGGACGCCAAGCGCGGAAGAACTTGCGGCGGCCTGTACGGTGATGGAAACCCGCCTTGACGGCAAGCAAATCCTTGACCGCGACGTGGCCTATGACCTTGCCAACGGCACGGTTATCGTGCGCTTCCCGTGGCAGTCCGGCGAAACGGACTTCGACCCCGCCTCCGCCATCCAAGAGCTTGGCGCGATGGCCGAGCTTACCTTTAAAGATCCAAGCGGCAACACGGTTATGACCGGGCGCGACGTTGAACCCGGCGGCGCGGCGGTTCTCCTTAACCCGGAAACGGGCATGGACTATATCGTGACGCTTAACCTAAACGACGAGGGAACGACAAAGTTTGCCGACGCCACCGCAAGCCTTGTGGGTCAGGCCATAAGCATCTATCTGGATGACCAGCTTAAAAGCGCGCCCACCGTCAACGAGGCCATTACAACGGGCGAAGCGGTCATTTCGGGCGGATTTACCCAGGCCGACGCTACGGCTCTCAGAGATACGATAAACGGCGGCGCGCTGCCGTTCTCGATGACGACTTTTAACTACTCGGCCATAAGCCCCACCCTTGGAAGCAGCGCCCTTAACGTTATGCTTTACGCCGGGATTATCTCTTTCCTTCTTATCTGCGCGTTTATGGTGCTTTACTACCGTCTGTCCGGCGTTGTGGCGGTGGTTGCGCTTACCCTTCAGGTGGCCGGTACGCTGCTTGTGCTGTCGCTTGCGCAGCTTACGGTTACGCTTCAGGGCATCGCCGGTATTATCCTTACCGTGGGAATGGGCGTTGACGCAAACGTCGTTATCGCCGAACGCATAAGGGACGAGCTTAAAAGCGGCAAGTCGCTTGACTCTTCCATCGTGTCGGGCTTCAAGCGCGCCTTCAGCGCGGTTTTCGACGGCAACCTTACAACCTTGCTGGTCGCGCTTGTTATGATGATCCTCGGCTCGGGCGCGATACTGTCCTTTGCCTATACGCTGGCGTTCGGTATCCTTATGAACTTTGTCGCCGGGGTGTTCGCAAACCGCCTTATGACCCAGTCGATAACGCGCTTCAAAGCCTTCCGCAAGAACAGCTTTTTCATCGGTGAGAGAGGCATGAAGAAGGAACTGAAGATACGCGATTTCTACGGAAAGCGCAAAATCGCGTTCCTCCTGTCCGGTGTCGTCATCGCCGCTGGCATCGCGTTCTGTTTCATTCCGGGGTTTGGGGTGAACCTTGACATTCAGTTCAGCGGCGGCGCGATCTTCCGCTATGACGTAACCGACCCGGTCGCCATCAACCCCGAAGAGGCCGCTTCCGAGATTTCGTCCCTTTTGGGGCGGACGGTATCGGGGCAGGTCACAACGGATTTCGCGACAAACGAGTCAAGGCTTGTCCTTAACATGGCCTCGGGCGAAAACCTGTCCCCGGAGGACATCGCGTCCATGGAAACTGCTCTTCTGGCGAAATACCCCAACCAGAATCTTACCCCGGCGGAGTCGAACAATGTAAGCGCGATGTACGGCGCGCGATTCCTTAGCCGGGGGCTTTGGGCGATTATCATAAGCTGCGTGCTGATGGTGCTTTACGTGTGGTTCTCTTTCCGCAGGATACACGGCCTTACGGCGGGCGTGACGGGACTTATCGCGCTTTTGCACGACGTTGCCATTGTGTTCTTCACCTTTGTCATCTTCGGCATCCCCATTGGGGACACCTTTATCGCGGTCGTTCTTACAATCCTTGGCTATTCGATAAACGACACCATCGTCATCTATGACCGTATCCGCGAGAACGCGATATTCGATCCGTCCACTGCGCCGGACGTGCTTGTAAACAAGTCGATAAGCCAGACGCTGTCGCGCACCGTCAACACAAGCCTTACAACGCTTACGACAATGGTAGTCGTATATATCTTCGCCCTTCTTAACGGACTAAGCGGCATTCAAAGTTTTGCGCTGCCGATGGCCGTAGGTATGGTAAGCGGCTGTTACTCAACTGTCTGCATCGCCGGCCCGCTGTGGGTTATGCGCCAGAAAAGCAGGATGCGCAAAAGCCGCTGATTAAACTTCTCTGATACGCAAAAACGCCGCATTCCCCGTTTCGGGGTCTGCGGCGTTTTTTTGATATAAAGGCATTATGTTCCGCTTATTTTGTGGCGGTTGCCGCTTTATAGACATATACTGTACTATCACTCTACAACAGGGGGGATATACATTGAATCGCGGTAAGTGTCAAAACCCTTTATGCCCAAATTGCCATAGATTGCCGTGCTGTTGCGGATACGACAGCGGGGGGTTTATCTTTACGTGTCCTCAGGGCGCGACAGGTGCTCAAGGCGCGCAGGGCATACAGGGGCCCGCCGGAGCAACCGGACCGCAGGGGTACACCGGGTCATCCGGCTCTGACGGGTTCTCACCGACAATAACGATAGGTGAAAACACACCAAACGCTCTTGTTTTAAGAATCACCGATAAAAACGGCAGTTACTTGACGCCGAATCTGCGTCAGGCAGCGGTTGAAAGTATGTTAAGCGCGGACGTCTCCGTTCCGGGAAGCAGTCTAAGCGCGCGAGTGGGCAATCTAATTTATACGGTCAGCAATCTGGAGAAAAAAGATGTTGTGAAGGTCGATATCCGCGCGGCGTCCGGAAGCGTTTTAGCAGACGTCAAAAGGTTTGCGCAGTTTGGCGCTACCGGGATAGACTCCGCCCATTGGGATAACATAACGTTTACTGCTACGCCGTTCACAATAGACGAAACGGTGTTAAACACAACAAATGAGTTCCATACTACACGCATTCGCCAACAGGATCCGGCGACCGGACTGTGGAGCGTTTATGATGTTCACCTGTTTGCCTCGAATCTAGGCGCGAGGACGGACATATGGGTTCAGCAGATTGGAACCGGAAGGACTTACGCCCCGGCAAGCACTTCATTGTAAGCGAGGGTCGGTAGGGCGCGCCGCCCGCCCAGCGCGCGGTGAAATTGCGGGACGCGCATTGTGCGTCCCCTACGACGCCCGCGCCCACCAAACCACCGCCCGCGCCGCACCGCCGCAACCGCGCCCATCGAAACCCACGGGCGGTCGAGGGCGACCGCCCCTACAACCCCCTTTGCCTCCTTTCGCAAAGGAGGTGGCGCGCGTAAGCGCGACGGAGGATTATTTCCGTCCCCTACAACCCTCTCCGCCGCCTATCGGCGGCACCTCCCCCAGAGGGGGAGGCAAGAGGCGTGTTGTAATTGTCAATTGTCAATTGTCAATTGTTCATTGTTAATTGATCCCGGCGCTGCCATATACGGTAGGCGGTCAGTCACATCTCCGTAAAGGAGGTGAGGCCAATGCGGATTACGCTGCATATCTGGCGGTTCACCGTCACGATTGTCGTAAAAAGCAGAAACCGCCGCTAGTCCACAGCGACGGTTTGCTTAGGGCCTTTGCCCTAAAATAACCTAGCAACTGGGCTGACCGCTTATCGGCGGCGCCTTTATATGTTCACTTTACCATTTCCCCGCCGCTTTGTCAAGGGGAATTTGGGGGCGCAAATCCTCAGTCACTTCGTGACAGCTCCTTTGGAAAAGGAGCCTTACGGGGGACGCAAAGCCTCCTTTCGCAAAGGAGGTGGCGCGCGTAAGCGCGACGGAGGATTGTCCCCGCCGGGAATTTCCCCGCAATTTGACAAAACCTCTCCCCCGTGCTACAATACATCCCGGCGCTGCCATATACGGTAGGCGGTCAGTCACATCTCCGTAAAGGAGGTGAGGCCAATGCGGATTACGCTACATATCTGGCGGTTCACCGTCACGATT
>JAISVI010000051.1 GCA_031271665.1 Oscillospiraceae bacterium | reverse complement strand
ACGGCGTGCAAATCCTCGACCTCGGTAAGCATCGACAAATCATAGAAACTGCCGTCGCTTTTGCTTGTCATAGACCCGCCGCAGAAATCGAAGCAATAGCTTGCGATGCCGCGCTCGGCAAAGGCGTACGCTATATCGCGCTGGATTGTGTTGTTGCCGAGAAAGCCGTGCGAGAAAATAACGACGGGCAGCTTGCCTTCCGTGTATCCCGCCGGCAGTACGCTTACGCCGTAGATGTTAAGGCCGTCCCTTTCCGTATTAAGGTTCGTGACGGTATACCTGTCCTGCTGCGAACCGTTGCCGGTGATTTCAAACGTCTTTTCCTGCGCGTTTATTTGCACATACATCTCGTTATTGCCCGCGTCGTCGCCGATATACTGGCTGTTAAACGCCCGGGAATAGGCAAGCGAGTCCGCCCCGGTAAACACCCCGCTTGCCCCGGGGCGGGACGCGTCGAAAGCGCCCCAGTCAATATAGGCCGTCACGGAGTCCGCGGGCGAAAGCGTAAACGCGCCGTCGCCGCCGTCCGTGTATGTGCCGGAAAAGTCAAAGACAAGCGAGAAATTTTCCGTTTCGGTTCCGGTCATGGCCTTTACAAGCCTGTATGTCCCGTCTTTAGAAAGGGCAAGCCGATTTTCGGCGGTAAGCGACTCGGCGGAAACAGTGGCCGGAATCCTGAACTGCTGTGAGAATATCTCGTTGCCCCGCAGCAAGTCTTCGCCCGCCAAGTCTTGGGCGTATATGTCGGCCTTTGGGTCAAGCGCGGGCATTTCCGTGGGATAAGGGATTTTAGAGGGCGGCGCGCTGTCCGCGCCGCTGCAGCCAAACAGGGATAAAAGCGCAGTCAGTACGCCAAGCAGAAACAGTGCTTTTTGTTTCATTTGCCTATCCTCAAATCAAGCAGTTCGCGCGCCCTTGCCGCCGTCACGACGGTTCGCCCCGCAAGCCGCGCCATCTCCGCCGCCCTTAGGACAAGCTTTTCGTTTGTGGCCTGTACGCCCTTGGCCATAAGCACGTTGTCCTCAAGCCCCACGCGGATTCCGTCCGCGCCAAGCGCAAGCGCCGCAAGCATAACCGGCATGTGAAACCTGCCGATACCCGTTGCGCTCCATGTGCAGTTCTCTGGCAGCAGCGAACGCATGAACATAAGGTTTTCTATGCCGCCGCCAAGACCGCCGGGCGCGCCAAGCACAAGCTGAAAATTACAGGGGGCTTTCAAAACGCCTTGTTTTATGTAATACTTCGCGTTTTCGATCATGCCGCCGTCAAAAATCTCCAGTTCGGGCTTAACGCCAAGCTCCTGCGTCCTTTTCCCAAGCTTCTCTAAAAAGGCGGGGGAGTTTTCAAAGACGTTGTTGTGCATCCAGTTCATGCTTCCGCAGTCATAGGAACACATCTCGGGGCGAAGCCGCTCTAAGTGCGCGATGCGGATTTCGTCGGTCATCCCAAGCGCCCCGGAGGTGGTCAGGTTAAGCACCACATCGACGTTTTCACGCTTCATCTCCGCGCGGACATGATCGACTATTCCGGCGAAGATATCCGTGTCCATCGTCCCCGTACCCTGCGCGTCCCGCGCGTGGATATGCACCACGGCCGCCCCGGCTCTTGCGCAGGCGATTACGTCGGCGGCGATTTCCTCTTTGGTATAGGGGATTGCCGGATTATCCTGCTTTGTGGGCCATGCCCCGGTCAGGGCGACAGAGATAACAAGCTCGTTCATAACTTTTCTCCTTTGTTTATATAGATTCAAAGATTCCCGCCGCGCCCATGCCGCCGCCGATACACATTGTCACCATCGCGTACTTGCCCTTTACGCGCTTCAGCTCGGACAGCGCCTTGCAGGTAAGCACGGCGCCCGTCGCGCCCATGGGATGTCCCAAGGCGATTGCCCCGCCGTTTGGGTTGACCTTGGACTTATCAAGTCCAAGCTCGTTGATACACGGAATGGCTTGTGCGGCAAACGCCTCGTTAAGCTCTGTAACGTCGATGTCCCCGATTGTAAGCCCGGTAAGTTTAAGTACCTTTGGCACGGCGTAAATCGGCCCAAGTCCCATTACCTCCGGGGCGCATCCCGCCGCCGCGAAGCCGATGAAACGCGCGGGGGGCTTCATGCCAAGTTTCGCGGCAAGCTCGCCGCTTACAAGCACCGCGAAGGCCGCGCCGTCGCTTACCTGCGACGAGGTTCCGGCGGTGACTGTCCCATCCTCCGCGAAAGCGGGTTTCAGGGACGCGAGTTTTTCAATGCTTGTGTCCCGGCGCACGCCTTGGTCGGTATCCATGCAAATGGCGTTTCCCTGTGCGTCAACGCCGGTAAGGGGTATGATTTCCTCGTCGAATTTGCCCGCGTCAATGGCGGCGGCGGCGCGGGAATGGCTTTCATACGCGAAAGCGTCCATTTCTGCGCGGGTCACGCCTTTAAGCCGCGCGACATTTTCGGCGGTCTGTCCCATCGAGGTGTAAAGCTGCGGATAATGCTCTTTTATCCAGCCGCTGAACGCGCTTTCGTCCCAGCCTACCGGCACCGCAGTCATTGATTCGACGCCGCCCGCAATAACGCATTCGCACTGACCGGACTCTATCATTGCCGCGCCAATGTCGATAGAGCTTAACCCGGACGAGCAAAACCGGTTTATCGTCATCGCGGGTACGCCGAACGGAAGACCGGCGCGCGCGCCGATAAGCCGCGCGATATTCACGCCCTGCTTCTTCTCCGGCGCGGCACAGCCGACGATTAAATCGTCGATAAGCTCGTGTTTAAGCTCCGGCACGCGCGCAAGCACACCCTCAAGCACCGCGCCGCCAAGCTCTGCCGGGTGATAGGCGCGAAGCGCGCCCTTGTCGCCCGCCCTTCCGATGGCGCTGCGCCCGCAGGCCGCCACATAGACATTCTTAAATGGCTTCACGTTATAAACCCTCCGTTTACATCAACAACAACGCCGTTTACATAGCTGGAGTCGTCGCAGGAAAGAAACAGCACCGCCCCGGCGACCTCTTCGGGAGAACCGGCTCTTTTGGCGGGGCTTGCCGCGATGAACGAGTTTAACACCTGTTCGGGAATGGTTTTAAGCATATCCGTGTCTATCATACCGGGGGCGACGGCGTTGACGGTGATGTTTTTGCCCCCAAGCTCTTTTGCCAAGGTCTTCGTAAAGCCGAAAAGCGCGGATTTCGCCGCCGAATAGTTGGCCTGTCCCACGTTGCCGTAGGCCGAGGACGAGGATATGTTCACGATTTTCCCATAGCCCTGTTCGCGCATCTTCGCGGCCACCTGAACGCAGCAGTTGTTTACGCCGTTCAGATTTACGTTTATAACGGCGTCCCACTGCTCGAAGGTCATCTTGTGGTACATCGCGTCGCGGGTTATGCCGGCGTTGTTTATAAGCACGTCTATCCTTCCGAATTCCTTGTAAACACTTGCAAACGCCTTCCCGACGTCCTCCCTGTCGGAAACGTCGCACTTTACCGCAAGGACGTTGCCGCCCACGGACTCGGCAAAGGCGCGCGCCGCCGCCCAGTCATAGTCAAGCACCGCCACGCCCGCGGCGTCCTCCGCGATAAACCGTTTTGCCACGGCCGCCCCGATTCCCTTGCCGCCGCCCGTGACGACGGCGAATTTCCCGCTTAAAGCTTTCATGACATCACCTTTCTTAAATAAGAACCCGGTCAAGACCCTCGAAGCGCCGCCTTATCTCGGCCTCCGCGTCAGAAACAAGCTTGTCCGCCTTGTTTATTACAAGTGTGTCGCGGGTGTCTTGCGTGTACGGAGTCCACGCGGCAAGGCCTTCTCCGTTGGGGTCGCCGCACCTTGCGAAGTTCCCCCAATAGGCGCGCATACGCGTTCCAATCTCGTGAACCTCTTCCTCCGAGCCAAGATAAAACTGCCGGAAGGGGTCTGTTTTCACCTCGAAAAGGGGAAGCATCTCTGATACGTGACAGGCAAAAAGGCCAAGCTTCTCCAAAACGGGCGTGTAATAGTCAAAGCGGTAGACATAGACGGCGTTCCCGCCCGCGGCAAGGCGCTCGGCGTGGCGTATTTTTGGGAAGGTATACATAACGTCCGTCAAAAGCTCGCCGAAGGCGGGCAGACTTGGCAGGGACGGGTAGTTCGCAAGAAGCTTCCCGCGCGCGTCGGGCGTAAGCCGCCGTAGAAGGCGGGGGGTGAGTGTCTCCGCGTCGCTCCATCCCGAAATAACCTGGAAGTTGCCCTCGCTTTTATTAGAGCCAAGCAGTACGGGCTTCCCCAACCCGCCGTATTCGGCAAGGGTCGGGAAGTCCTTCAGGTAAACGCCGTCAACCACCGGGCAGAATGAACAGCGCCCAAAGAAGTTCACGGCGACAAAGGCGTCCAGCTTTTTGTTCGCCTCTAACAATGTTTCGTATGGCAAGTCAAGCAGTCCCGCGGCGTTTTCTGTGTCAAGCCCCGCGAATTCCAAATACTTTTCGCAGATTTCTCTTTCCTCCTGCGGGGTGTAAAAAGAACCGTAGCAGTTGCTTTGAATAATGGCCTTGCGGAAAAGCGGAAGCGCCTCGTCAATAAGCATAAGGGCGGAAATGGCCTCGCCTCCGGCAGATTCGCCGAAAACCGTAACATTGCCCGCGTCCCCGCCGAATGCGCCGATGGTTTCACGCACCCAGCGAAGCGCCATAACGATGTCCTTCATGCCCAGATTGTCCTCAAAGCGGTCGCTGAACCCGGAAAGGTTCAAAAACCCGAAGACATTAAGTCTGTAGCTTGCGGAAACAACGATATTCCCGGTTTCCTTGGCAATCGCGTGGCAGTCGTATGTACTCGGCCCCTCCGGCTTTACCGCGCCCGCTCCGCCCACGGCGAACGCGCCGCCGGGAATCCAGACCATCACCGGCGTATCCGTCCCCGCCGTTTCCGGCGCCCAGATATTAAGGTAAAGGCAGTCCTCGCTGAAAAACTCCGGGCCAAGCACCAGGTTGTTCTGCATCGGGTCTTTGGCATAGCCAAGCGCGGGCAGGGTATGCTCCCACGCCCCGATAAGCTGCGGGTCACGGAAACGCAGTTCGCCGACGGGCGCTTTTGCGAACGGAACGCCAAGAAACGTCCTTACGCCGTCCACAACCCTGCCTTCCAGTTTGCCGAACGCCGTGGTTACAAAGGTAGTCATACTCACGCTCCTCCCCAAGGGGTTATAAGTATTTTGCCGGATTTTCTGATGTCCGGATTGCCAAGCGCGTCGCCCAAGCCGTCAAGGGGCAGTCTTGCCGAGATAAGGCTGTCAAGTTCCAGTTTCCCGCCGTTAATAAGGTCAACCGCCCTTTTCATTGTATAGGGGTTGATGAACGAAGACCTAAGGGTTATTTCCCGCTTAAAGAAATCGAAGGGCTTAACACTAAGACTGTCTTCGGGTTTTGTAAGCCCGAACAGCATAACGACGGACTTCTTCCCCGCAAGGCTTATCGCCTGTTCGACTGTCTTAACGCTTCCCACGCACTCGATAACCGTACTGACGCGGCGTATGCCGTTTTTCCAAAGCTCTTGCGCCGCGTCCCGCGTAAACGGGTCGATTGTCAAGTCCGCGCCAAGGCTTTCGGCAAGCGCGCGCTTTTCCGCAACAGGCTCGATAAGACAGACGGAAGCCGCCCCGCGCATGCGCGCAAGCTGAAGCATAATAAGCCCGATAAGCCCGCCGCCGATTACCACGGCGTTTTCCCCCGCCCGTATGTCACAACCGTCAATTCCGTGCAGACAACAGGACAGCGGTTCGGCAAGCGCCGCCCGCCCGTATGTGCAGTCATCGGCTATTTTGTAAAGCTGGGTAAGCGGCACCGCGCAATACTCGGCAAAGCCGCCGTCAACGGTTGTGCCAATGCCGGTCATACCCTCGCAGAAATGACCGATACCGCCAAGGCAAAACTCGCACCGCCCGCAAAGGACGTTGGGGTCAACGCAAACCCTGTCGCCTATGGCAACATGCGGGCGTACACCGCCGCCAACATTGATCTCCTCTACGACGCCGGAAAACTCATGCCCAAGGACAATGGGGAAGGGGTTGTCGGCGGCGCCCTTGTCTCCGTGGAAAATATGGACGTCGGTGCCGCAAAGCCCGCAGGCCATGACCTTGACAAGCGCCTCACCTTCCCTTGGCCCAGGGGTTTCCCTCTCTTCAACGCATATGACGTTCCGCGATTTCAACACTGCGGCTCTTATGAGATCATCCCCTCCGGCTAAAGATACGCCGTACTTAAACTAGCAATTTGTGTGCCAAGCAATAAAAACAGACCGGCTTATGGCGCAAGGATAAAATCAACGGCAATTTTCAACATGCCCTTAAGAACGAGAACAGTAACCGCATGTCAGCAAAACCGATTATGATTCAAACGAACCGTAAACGGTTTTGCGCTAAGGCTTGACAGGCAAGTAAACCGGGGGTATTATCGAAGTGATTATGAATCGCGGGTTCGCCCGCAAGGCGAAAAATAACGAAAGAGCGGGGGCTGTGCGTGTGAAACGAAGCGAAATCAACGCCCTTATAAGAAGCGCGGGTCAATTTATCGGAAGTCACGGCTTTGCCTTGCCGCCGTTTGCCGGGTGGAGTCCCGAGGATTGGGGCGGTAAGGGAAGCGAGTGCGACGAAATCCGCGACAATATGCTTGGGTGGGACATTACCGACTATGGCTTGGGCAGGTTTGACGAGGTCGGGCTTGTCCTGTTCACCCTTCGCAACGGCAGTCAGCACAACAGCCTTTATCAGAAAACCTACGCGGAAAAACTGCTTATAAGCCGTGAGAATCAAGTCTGCCCGATGCACTTCCACTGGTACAAGATGGAGGACATCATAAACCGCGCGGGCGGAACCTTGGTTATGAAACTCTATAACGCCGATGAAAACGACGGACTTGCGGACACGGACGTTACAGTGGTCTGTGACGGCGTACGCAAAACCGTTCCGGCCGGGGCGGAGCTTCTTCTCGCCCCCGGCGAAAGCGTCACGCTTACGCCAAGGATGTACCACGCGTTCTGGGCAAAGCAGGGTTCGGGCGCAGTCCTTATCGGCGAGGTCAGCCAGTGCAACGACGACAACACGGATAACCGTTTTTATAAGACAATGGGCCGTTTCCCCGGCATTATAGAGGACGAGCGTCCGCTGCGCCTGCTCTGCGGCGAATATCCCCGCGCAAAGCGAGGCGAAACGCCGTGAGGTATGACGTTATAAGCATCGGCGAACTGCTTATTGACTTCACGGACTGCGGTATTTCCGCGCGGGGCAACCCTTTGTTCGAGGCGAACCCCGGCGGGGGGCCGTGCAACACCCTCGCGATGCTTGCAAGGCTTGGCAGAAAGACGGCGTTTATCGGCAAGGTTGGCGCGGACATGTTCGGGCGTATGCTTGCCGGAACGCTTGAACAGGCGGGAATCGACACCGAGGGGCTTCTTTTTGACGAAAACGCGAACACCACGCTTGCGTTCGTACATAACGCGCCGGACGGTGAACGTGAGTTTTCGTTTTACCGCAAGCACTGCGCGGACACCCTTCTGCGCGGGGAAGAGCTTAACGCCGCGCTTTTGTCAAACTGCTCCCTGTTCCACTTTTCAAGCGTTTCCATGACGCAAGAGCCTTCCCGGACGGCGACCGCAAGCGCCGCCGCGCAAGCGAAAAGGGCGGGGGCGGTCATCGCGTTCGACCCGAATTTGCGCAAGTCCCTCTGGGACAGCCTTGACGAGGCGCGGCGGCAAATCGCGTGGGGCTGTTCGGTTTGCGACGTGCTTAAAATCGGGGACGACGAATTGCGCTTCCTTGCCGGGGAAGAGGATTTGGACGCCTGCGCCGCACGGCTTTGGGAACAGTATCCGCAAATACGGATGCTGTTCCTTACGAAAGGCAGGGCGGGAGCAGAGGGGTTCTGGGGGAAACACCGCGTTTCTCACCCCGCCTTTAACGTCAATACGGTTGACACCACCGGCGCGGGCGACACGTTTTTCGGCTGCTGCCTGTCGTACGTTTTAGACATAAGCCTTGACGGCCCGAGTGAAGCCGTTCTGCGGGACATGATGGAATTCGCAAGCGCCGCCGCGGCGCTTGTCACGGCAAAGAGGGGCGCTTTGCGCGTTATGCCGGGGCGGGAAGAGATTCTGGAGCTTATTCGGAAGCGGTCTGATAAAGACTTCTAAGCCGGAAATTTTGGAAATCGCCCTGTAAAATCTCTATCTCGGCGCTTCCTTTCTCCATGTCAAAGAAGTTGTCCGAAAACACGGCGTCGCCGTCCGGGATAATCTCCACCCATTTCGCGTATTTCTCGGCGGTGATTGTAAGTTTTTTGCCCTGTCTGACCCCGGTAAGGCGCGGGTCTTCAAACTGATAGTGCTTGGGCGCGGTGAAAAGCGCCGTACCGGCGCTTACGGGTATCCCGTCAATGTCAAACGAAAAGCTTAGGTGGTTGCGCAGAAAATCCGTACCCGCGAAATCCTTTTCGTCAAGCCAAACCGAACTTAGCGGCGGTACGGTAAGCCAGACGCTTCCGCTTTCAAACGTTTCTGACGCCGCGTCGCGAAGCTGCCAGCGTACGCTTCCGCTTATCTCGCCGCGCGTTTCATTCGCAACGCACAGCCGCGCCTTTGTTTCAATAAGCGACGGTTCGTCCGTCACCGCGACGCGCCCTGTGGTTTCGCCCGTTTCGTGGCAGGATATCATCACCGGGGCGAAAAACCGCTTGGCCGCGTAGTGCAGCGCCTTCCACCTTCCGTAATAGTCAATGCTTGACCACGAGGCCACCGGCCAGCAGTCGTTAAGCTGCCAGTAAAGCGCGCCCATACAGCGCCCCCGGTTTCTGCGCCAGTGTTCTACGCCATAGCGTATGGCCTCGGCCTGAAGGATTTGCGAAAGGTAAACAAGGTCGTCAAGGCCGCCCGGGTATTTGAATGTGCGGCTTAGATAAAGCAGTATAAGCCCGTTCGCCCCGGAGTTGCGCTGGTGCGTCTCCATAACGCGCGAAAAGATATTGCGGTCTTCGGGCAGCGTGAAACTTTCAATAGTTTTCATATTGGGGAACGACTGGAATCCAAATTCGGATACATAGCGGAAAAAGTGGTTTCTATAGTCGGTGAACGGCTTGACGCCGTGCCAAACCTCCCAGTAATGCACATCCCCGCGGTTGGGGTCGTTCGGCTTGTCAAAGCTTCCGCCCGAAGACGGCGAAGACGGCCAGTAGAAGGTATCGGGGTCTTCCCGTGCCAGTATTTCGGGGATAACGTACTCGAAGATTTTTGTATAGTCGGCGCGCGAGCGCAAATCGTCCTTTGCAAACCCAAGGTCGTGAAACCATTCCACCTCGTTGTTGCCGCACCACAGGCCAAGGCAGGCATGGTGGCGGATACGGCGCACGTTGTCCGTGAACTCCGCGCGGATTGTGGCGTCAAACTCCGGCGTAAGGCGGTACGCGGCGCAGGCAAACATAAAATCCTGCCAAACCACAAGCCCCAGTTCGTCGCATATATCAAAGAAAAAGTCGTCCGGGTAGTATCCGCCGCCCCAAACCCTTACCGTGTTATAGTTGGCGGCCACGCACTGTTCAAGCAGGCGGCGCGTTTGTTCCGGCGTAACGCGGGAAAGGATATTGTCTTCGGGTATATAGTCCGCGCCCATGGCGAAGAAGCGGCATCCGTTGACGCTTTGGGCGAAACTTTCTCCCCATTCGTCTTTTTCACGCGCAACTGTCAGGGTGCGAAGCCCGATGCGCTTTTCCGCGCTGTCCTGCGTCTCTCCGTTTTCGTTAATTGCTTGCGCCCGCACCGTGTAAAGCGGCTGACCGCCCAAGCCGTTGGGCCACCAAAGCTGCGGGTTTGGCACAACAGTCCATTCGTCCGGCTTCAGAGCCAAGGCGCGTCCGTTCGGGTCTGTCATTGTAATTTGAATTTCGGCGTTTCCCGCAAGCAAAACGCTTGCAGCCACAAACACGCCGCTTTCAGTGTGCCTCTGTCGTACGCGCATGTCCGTGATACGCGCGCGGCCTTCGCCGATAAGGCAGATGCCGCGCCATATACCGGCGTCTGGCAGACGCGGCCCCCAATCCCAGCCGAACATGCAGTGCGCCTTGCGGATATGGGGGAATCCCCTCATCGCGTCCCGCGCGCCCGCCAGATGCTCTTTCGCGTCGGCGGCGCGAATGGCGCTTATGGGCGAAGAGATGCGCACCTCGATTGTGTTCTCGCCCGGCAGCAGAAGCCCCGAAACCTCGTACTCCCATGTGCGGTGCATGTTATCGGCGCTTCCGGCACTCTTCCCGTTCAGGAAAACCTCGCACACGGTGTCCAACCCCTCGCAGCG
>JAISVI010000049.1 GCA_031271665.1 Oscillospiraceae bacterium | reverse complement strand
GGGGGTGGAATTAAAATGTCGTTACTGATTCAGAACCTTGACTTTTCCTATAACCGTAAAAGCAGGGTATTTGCCGGGTTTGGCGTGGAGTTTCAGGGCGGGATAAACGTGCTTCTCGGCGCGAACGGAAGCGGGAAGACGACGCTTTTTAAGATTCTCGCGACGGTAATGGAACCCAAAAGCGGTGAAATCTCGCTTAACGGCACTTCTTTCACCGCGAAGGATTACAGAAGACGTATATCTTACATACCGCAGAACTTCGATGTTTACCCGCATGTCACCGTGCGCCGTTTTCTCGAATTTGTGGGCGGCGTTAAGTACGGGTACGGCAAAGCCAAAACGCGGGAAGAGATCGCGCGTGTGTCCGAGGTCGCGGATATTTCCGATTTTCTTGACAAGAAAATCGGAAAACTCTCCGGGGGCATGCGCCAGCGCGTGGGCATCGCCCAGGCAATCATTGGCGACAGCGCGCTTATTATCGCGGACGAACCCACTGCCGGGCTTGACCCGGAACAGCGCAACAAGTTTAACGTAATCCTTAAACGTATCACACGGGATAAAATCATCCTTTTGTCCACCCATATAATAGAGGACATCTCCGAATACTATGACAGCATCGTCATTATCTCGAAGGGGAAAATTACGTTTAAGGGCGATTTCAAGACGCTTGCTAATTCCCTGAATGACAGAATGGTGGAGTTTGATGTGGGCATTGACGATATGGGCAGTATCGAAAAGTCGTGCCATATCATCTCGAAGGACTATAGGGGGGAAACAGTGACCGTCAAGGCGGTTACGGAAACCGTGGGCGAGGGGATGGCAAGGGTCACCCCAACGCTTACGGATATCTGGACCTTTTACAGGTGACGGCATGTCAAAGTGGAGATTGTCCTTTGATCTAAGGAATGTCAAAGCACTGCTTTGGGCATATGCGGGCGTTTTCGCGTATACGCTTTGGGGGATTCTGTTTAACGTGAACGGCTTCTCGTTCTCTTTTCGCGAGCCGTATTATATTATGGCAAAAGATTTCTACCTTCTGGCGGACTTCATTATGCCCATACTTATGATGTTCACCGTGCTTCTCCTTTTTTCCGAGGATTTTGGAAAAGGAAGCTGGCAGTTTATAAGTTCGCTGCCCGTGTCAAGGCTTCGCTTTCTGCTTGTCCGCTATCTGCGCGTCTTTATGCTTCTCTTTACCGCGCAGACAGCGCTGCTTTTTATATTTGTCCTGCGCGTAAACAACGCGCTTGGAACAGTGATAAGCCTGCCGCGCATACTGTCGCTTACCGCGCCGACCGCAATGTTTCTGATGGCTTTGGCGCTGTTCTCTATAGTTATGACGCGCCGCGCGTTCTACGGCATTATCATATGCGGCGGGTATGTTCTCGTCGATGCGTCCTCAACCGGGAATTTTTTTGGCGGGCATACGATATTCATATCTATGTACGTTCACGGCTTCTCTCCGGGGCGAATCGTTTATAACAGAACCCTGTTTTTTGTTCTGTCGCTTGTGCTTGTATTTCTGGCGTGTCTGATTTTCCGGTCGAAAATATACGCCCGGGCGCTAAAGCGCACGAATCTGTAACCCGCTTGGCGGCTTCAGGGGTTGGGCAGAGCGTACAAGTAAAAAGAGGTCTGCGTCCGTTTCCGTGCGCAGGCCTCTTTCCGTTTGCGAAGCAGTGCGGTCAGGGAAGATAGTCCATTGGATTGACTGCCGCGCCGTCCTTTTCAATGGCGAAGTGCAGATGCGCAGTCTCGTACATTTCCGCGCCCGCCGTTTCTCCGACCATACCGACCGCGTCGCCCTGATTGATAAGCTGGCCGATTATAACCGACACGGCTTCGTCAAGATTGGCGTACGTGCTTACCATGCCGTCGTCGTGTTCTATCGTCACGAAAGTGCCAAGATACATGTCGCTGTTAATATCAAGCACAGTTCCGTCCGCGGCGGCGGTTACAATGTCACCCGTCTCGGCGGCAAAGTCAACGCCGGTGTGGACGCGCCAAAGGTTAAGCACTTCGTTTTTTACAAGCGTTTCGGGGTCGTGGCCAAGGATAACCTGCCCTGTGACGGGACGCCGCCAGAAAGGTTTCGGCTTGGGAGTGGCGGGCGGCGGCGTTTCGGGTATTGGGGAGACGGGTGGCTCGATGGGAGTTATCGTGGGCAGGACAGGCGGCTGCAGCGTGGGGAGGGTCGGGTCGTCCTTTATAACCGGCCTGTCAGAACCCTGCGGGGGCAGGCTTGCCGGGGGCTGTGTCGGCACAGGGGTGAACACCGGGGGAAGCGTGTTCGTGGGGGGCGGGGCGGTAGTGTTCTGCCGCATTACGGGTGGCGGCTCTATGTCGCCGCCGCCGTTTCCGCCAAAGAGAAGGACATAGCCGGATACGCCGATTGCGACGACGCACAGTCCAAGGATAATGTAAAACCCTTTGCCCGCGAGAAAATCAAGAAACTTTTCCATTTTGGTTGATTTGTTCATCATCAACACCTCCGTTTGGTATTATGTCCCAACGTTGGATTGGATATACAAGCCTTTTCTCAATAAAGTTTTTTCATTTTCTTTTCCGGCGAACCGCCTTGAAGACAAGCACGGGTTCTAAGGATATTATTGCAGCCCCCGATGAAAACTGCTATAATATCCCCGCATAGGAGATTCTATTCCAAAGATATGGCATTTCGCGTGGCGAATCAGTCCTGCAAGCCTATGCTATACTGCTTCAGAGGTGAAATGTATGCTTGAGATCAGCGCCGGTGAAGGCGGCCATTTCCTTACGGTGGGCGAGGCGCTTTTAAGCGTCCCGTACGGCACGTCCGCAGTTATCAGCATAGCCCCCGGCGTTTACCGCGAAAAGCTTTTTGTGGACAAATCGGACATACTTCTGCGCGGCGCGGGGTCGGACAAAACAACCATAGTCTGGGACGACGGCGGTTTCCAGCCGCACCCGGACGGCCATAAGAAAGGGACATTCCGCAGCTATACCCTTTTCCTTGGCGGTGGGCGCGTTGCCGTGGAGAATCTTACAGTCGCCAACACCGCCGGGGACGGGCGCGTTGCCGGGCAGGCCATCGCCGCCTATGTGGACGCGGAGCGGGCTTTTTTCCAAAACGTGCGTCTTCTTGGGCGGCAGGACACGCTTTTCTGCGCCCCCCTGCCGGAGGCCGAGCGAGAAAAGCGCGGCTTTTGCGGCCCGCGCCACCTGACCCCGAGGAAGCCGAGTACGCAGTATTATAAAAACTGCTATATCGAGGGCGACGTGGACTTTATTTTCGGCGGCGCGGACGCGCTTTTCGAGGACTGCGAGATATGTTCGCTTGACCGGGGCGAGGATATAAACGGATATGTAACCGCGCCCTCCGGGAGCGCGGACGGGCTTGGCTTTGTCTTTTACCGATGCCGCTTCACGTCTGACTGCCCGCCGGGTACAGTATATTTGGGAAGGCCGTGGAGACCGTACGGCAAAACCGCCCTTCTTAACTGCGCGATTGACGCGCACATACACCCGGAGGGGTGGAGTCGCTGGAAGGACGGCCCGGACGAGGCGCAGTTCCGTGAATACGCCTGTGACGGACCGGGCAGCGGTACGCAGAACCGCGCGCCGTGGGCGCGTCGGCTTTCTGAAAACGATGCCCGGGAATTGCTGTCGCGCGCTAAGGCGGCGGCAAAAAAAGCCGCTTGACAAAGCGGCGGGGCGGTTGCTATAATAAAACCAGAAGGTAGTACCGTGAAAACGGCGCACCCCGAATTGACAGCTAAGTAGCCGCCACGCTTGGAATGCAGGGGCGGCTACTTAGCTTCTATGACGAAGAGTTTTATCAGCAGCCATACGATTACTATGTACCGCAAGACTACGGACGCAATCCGCGCCAATTTCCGCCTTTACTCTCTCGGAGATGTTTCTCTAAAAGCCACTTGGCAACGCCGTCGTTTTCGTTGGACGCGCATATAAAGTCGGCGGCGGATTTAAGTTCCGCCGCCGCGTTTTCTACCGCGACGCGCGTGTCACATGCGCGGAAAAGCGGCAAATCGTTCAAATTGTCGCCTAGGCCGACGACGCGGTCAAAGCCGTACCTTTCACGCAGATACTCCGCCGCGGTCTGCTTAGAGGCCGCCGCGCTGAAGATTTCCAAATACCAAAGTCCGTCGCTGTAAATATCCCTGTACAAAGTCATGGTTATACCCGGCGTGTCCGCAAGCAAGTCTTTGACGGCGCAGACACGGGGGAATGTGTCAAGCAGCGTGAAGTAGATAATATGCCCAAACGAAACATCGGAAAAGCTTTCGGTATGGCGGAACTCTTTTTGATAGCGCTTGACGCGCTCTTTGACAAAAGCGCGCATCGGCGCGCTTTCAAGGGACTCGTGATAGATTCTGAATACCCCGTCTCTAAGCTCGTACATAAAAGCCGTCATGCCCGTTTCGCGCATCGCTTTGACAGTGGCTTCGGACGCTTCCAGCGGCAGATAGAGTACCCGTTCATAGCGTTTTTCCGCCATGTCGTAAATAATCACGCCGTTCATAAGCGAGACGGGCAGATTCATTCTAAGCCCGGCGAGTATAGTGTTTACCGAGGCGTCGCTGCGCGCGGTGGCGACAGAGAAGTTAAGTCCGTCGTCGATAAGCGCGTTAAGCGTGTCGCGGGTAAAGGGCGAAAGCACGGCTTCCCGGTTAAGAAGAGTGCCGTCAAGGTCGGAAATATAAAGCGTTTTCATTGCGCGCCGCGCTCTACAAAGTGCGTGCCGGCGCTTTCCGGGCGCGAGAGCGCGCCCTCCAGAACGCAAAGCGCGGTATGCGCCATGTTCCGCGTCTCGCATGTTTCGCGGTCGGCGGACGGTGTGGCGTCAAGGCTTTCGGTAATGCCGCGCATTTCGGCAATGCCGCGCGCCATTCCCGCGGCGGTGCGGATAATGCCCGCGTCCCGGTCGCACACCGCCCGTATCTCGCGGCGCGCCGCTGCCGCGCGAACTGCGTCCCCCTCACGCGGCGAGGGAACAGGCGGCGGGGAAAACGGGACGCGTTCGGGCGTCCCGGCGTTGATATGCTCGGCGCACCGCCGCCCGAACACAAGGCATTCAAGCATGGAATTGCTTGCAAGGCGGTTGGCGCCGTGTACGCCCGTACAGGCGCTTTCACCGACGGAGTACAACCCCGGAAGGGTGCATTCGCCCCAAAGCCCGGTCGCTATGCCGCCGACCATATAATGCTGGACGGGCGAAACGGGGATAAAGTCCCGCTCGATGTGAAGACCCCGGCGCTCGCATTCGGTATAGACGGTCGGGAAGCGCGCCTTCAGGAAGTCGCGCCCCCGTCCGGTGATGTCAAGGCAGACAAACTCTTCGCCGCTTTGATTAAGTTCGCGCACTATCGCGCGGGAAACAATGTCGCGCGGGGCAAGCTCGTCAAGCGGGTGCGTTCCCGCCATAAAGCGTTCGCCCTTTGTGTTTCTAAGCAAAGCGCCCTCGCCGCGAAGCGCCTCGGTTATAAGGAACGCGCGGCCTTCCGGCGCGCCCTGTTCATGCAGTCCGGTGGGGTGGAACTGCACGAACTCCATGTTTTTAAGCGCCGCACCCGCGCGCCGCGCGGCGGCAATACCGTCCCCGGTGGCGACAGACGGATTGGTCGAACGCCCGTATATGCGCCCCGCGCCGCCGGTGCAAAGCACCACGCACCGGGCAAGAGCCGCGCGCGTTTTGCCCTCGGTGTACACGTACGCGCCGCGCACACGCCCGTCCGACACGATCAGGTCAAGGAAAAAGCTGTGTTCCCAGAAGGCGGTATTGGGTCTTGTCTGCGCAAGCGGGGAAAGCGTCTTGACAGTTTCGCGCCCGGTGGCGTCGCCGCCCGCGTGTACGACGCGATCTCGATGGTGTCCGCCCTCGCGCGTGACCGACAGCGTGCCGTCCGGTTTAAGGTCGAAGGGAACGGCCATTTGCCTTAGTGCCGCGATCTCACGCGGGCCTTCATTGACAAGAACACGCACGGCGCTTTCGTCACAGACGCCCGCGCCCGCCTCAAGCGTATCGAGGAAATGCTGCTGCGGGTCGTCCTCCACCGTAATGGCGGCGGCGATGCCGCCCTGCGCAAGCCAGGAGTTGCTGGTATCCGCGCCCTCCTTGGTGACGAAAAGCACCCTAAGGCGCGGGTCGATATGCAGGGAGGCGTACAGCCCGGCAATCCCGCACCCGACAATCAATACGTCAGTTTCATAAATATCCAAAGCAATGACCTCTTTATGAAGGAATCGCCCACTTGCGTGGGCGATTAACGGTTTTTTGCTATTGATAGGGGGCGGACATGGAATCCGATCAGAGAGGCAGGGCGCGCCGGTGGCGTCGCGCCCTGCAACGGCGGCCTCCTGCGTGTCCGTTATTCGCCGTCGCCTTTGTTCTCGCCGTGTTCGCAGCAACAGCCTTCTTCGCAGCCTTCGCCGCAGCCGTCCTGAATGTCAAGGGAAAGCTTCTGACCGCACCCCGGGCAGGTTACAAAGCCTTTGCGCAGAATACGTTCGGTTATCATAATCGGCGTGCCGCACTTCGGGCAGGGCGGCGAGGAGGAATCGTCCTCGTCATCCTCGTCTTCGTCTTCGTCCTCGTCTTCGTCGTCATCATCGTCGTCTAAGTGCAAAAGGTCTTCGTCGTCGTAAAAATCATCGGCAAGTTCTTCCACGTCGCCTTCAAGGTCTTCCACGGTTTCCGCAAGCTCTTCGATTTCCTCGGCCATTTCGTCAAGCAAATCCACTATCGCAAGCAGAAGACGCCCTTCCGGTGTGGTTTTACTAACATCAAGACCGTCGGCTAGGCCCTTAACATAACCAAGTTTCTTATTAACGCTCATTTTATTATCCCTTCGCCCTTTCAAGATATTCACCGGTGCGGGTGTCTATACGGATACGGTCGCCGCTGTCTATAAAAAGCGGCACCCTTACCACCGCGCCGGTTTCCACGGTGGCGGGCTTTAGCACGTTGGTGGCGGTGTCGCCGCGGAAGCCGGGTTCGGTGTCGGTGATGACAAGTTCGACAAAGGTGGGCGGCTCCAGCCCGAAGACATTGCCCTTATAGGAAAGCACCTTGCAAACCATGTTCTCCTTGACAAAGGCGAAGCCGTCGCCAAGCACGTCGCGGGCTATGGGCGTCTGCTCGTAGGTCTCGTTGTCCATGAAATAGTATAAGTCGCCGTCCTGGTAAAGATACTCCATGTCGCGGCGCTCGATGAACGCGTTTTCAAATTTGTCAGAGGGGTTGAACGTACGCTCGGTAACGCCGCCGGAAATAACGTTCTTCATTTTAACACGGACGAACGCCGCGCCCTTTCCGGGCTTGACATGCTGAAACTCGACAACCTGAAGAACTTGGCCGTCCATCTCGAAAGTGACGCCGTTCCTGAAATCACCGGCTGTAACCATAATAAAGACACTCTCCTCGCAAGCTTTGTTCCGCCATTCTAATTCATTTTGGGCATTTTGTCAACAGGAAGAGCGCCCCGGGCAGTGGACAAAAGTCTGTCCCTAAATAAACTGGAGATGATTGAACGGGAAGTCACGGCCATAGTCGGGATGACGCTCCTTGAACTCGCGCTTCGCTTCTCCAAACTTATTGTAGGCA
>JAISVI010000114.1 GCA_031271665.1 Oscillospiraceae bacterium | reverse complement strand
GTCGGAGACGCCTTCTACCATAAACTGAATAAACATCACCCTCGCCCCTAACCGAAATACTGACTGAACCATAAATCGCCGAGAGAAACCCCCTCGTCAACCATGGATTTGACATAATCATAGTCAGAGGCGCGTTTTACCTGTGAAAACCCATCTTCACCCTTTTCCAGAACCCAAACATCTTTCGGTTCAAGCGCGTTTACAAAAAACGGGCTGTGCGTGGTCACAAAAACTTGCTTTTTGAAACCTGTTCCAACCCCTTTGCGGAGTTCAATCGCCAAATCCGCCAAGTACTGATGGTATAAGCCGTTTTCAGGCTCCTCTATAAAAACAAGTTGACGGGGCGTATGCTCATTCAAAAGCAAATAATACGCAAAAAGCTTAAGCGTACCGTCTGACATGCGCGGAGAATAGAACGGCTCGGAAAAACCTTCCTCCAGAAAGCGCAGAACGATGCGTTTGTCATCCATCGGTGAAGGTGTAATTTCCTTTATCCCTTTAAGCTTTTTCTGAATATCTGCTAAAACTCTGTCAAATCCCGCCCTATCTTCTCTGTACATATAATGAGCAACGTTGTTAATGTTGCTTCCGGTTCTGTTTAAGTGAGGGTGAGGCGCAAAGAATTGCTCCTGACGCGCCTTGTCGGGGGAAAAGTAGCATAGATACCAGCTTTTAAGAAAATCGAGAAAATCAACAATACGGGTATATTCCTGCATTGTTCCATAGGTGGATATCCCCAGTTTCCTTTTGTCCGCAAGGTTTACTTCCACCCTCCTGCCTGCCCCTTCTAATACGCCCGCATCAGTCTCCCCGGACTCTTTGCCTTCATAAGCGTACCCCTTGCCGCCAGCGAGGTATAAAAAAGTAAGCGGGTATCCTTTTGCCTGTGTTTTTTGGCGCATACGCAAACGTTCAAGCTTGACATATGGGCGATCCTTATTGTCCAGGTCTATCTCCAGTTCATAAGTGATAGGCCTTGAATTGCTTGTTTCTCTGTAGTAAAGTTCAAATTTAATTGGCGCGCTTGAATTTTGAGACGCAAGACGGTCAAAACCGCCGCGATAATTCATGTCACAAGCTTCTTCAACGCCCTTGTCAAGGCAGTCTGCCAGAAAGCCAAAGGCATCGGCGACAGTGCTTTTACCTGTGCCGCTTGGCCCGATGATCGTAGTCATATTACCCAACGCTTCTCCTGCTTGATAGCTAAAGAGCTTGCCCAATTTGACGGATTTAAGAGATCCGTAGTTTTCAATTCGTATTCCTTCGATCTTGCCCATAACGACCTCCCCGCGACATCAGAAAGAGTTGCCTTCATTGTATCATGTCAACCGCAAATGACGCAAATGAATTGCGTCATTTCACACTCTTCGGCGCAGACGCTATTGTATCACATTTATCATGTTCACGTCCATATCCTCCGGCCCCGTGAGCATACAGCCCTTCTCCTTCGCGTAGCGCACGTAGTCCACGATGGCGCGCGTTATCTCCTCGCCGGGCGCGAGTATCGGTATCCCCGGCGGATAGCACATCACGAATTCCGAGCAGACGCGCCCCACGCTTTGCGCGAGAGGCACGCTTTCCTTTTCCGCGTAGAACGCGTCGCGCGGCGAGGCAATTACGCGCGGCGAGATATACTCCGCCTTCAGCATACCCGTTTTATCCTTCTTATAACGCCGCCTGATTTCCGAAAGGGCGCTTATAAGCCGCTCCAGATTCTTCTGCGTGTCGCCGACGGATATATAGGCAAGGAAATTCCCCAAATCGCCGAACTCTATCTGAATATCGTACTCGTCACGCAGAAGGTCGTAGACCTCTATGCCGGCAAGCCCGGTTTCAAGGCTGTTGACCGAGAGTTTTGTAACGTCGAAGTCGAACACCGCGCCGCCGTCTTTAAGCTCCGCGCCGAAGGCGTAATAGTCGCCGATACGGTTTATCTCCGCGCGGGCGTAGGCGGCCATGCCCTTCACGCGCTCGATGGTGCTGCGCCCGTTTATCGCCAGATTCCGGCGCGATATGTCAAGGCTTGAAAGCAGAAGGTACGAGCCGGAGGTCGTCTGGGTAAGGTTTATGACCTGACGGACATAGTTCGCGTTCACGGCGGAGCCGCAAAGCAGAATCGAGCTTTGCGTAAGCGAGCCGCCGGACTTGTGCATACTGACCGACGCCATGTCCGCGCCCGCCGCCATCGCGGAAAGGGGAAGCCCGTCCCCGAAGTAGAAATGCGTACCGTGCGCCTCGTCCGCGAGAAGCAGCATGTTGTTTTCATGCGCCATGCGCGTTATAAGGCCGATATCCGAACATATGCCGTAATAGGTCGGGTTGTTGACAAGCACCGCCTTGGCGTCCGGGTTCGCGGCAATCGCCTCCGCCACCGACTGCGGCGTCATGCCAAGCGAGATGCCGAGGGTGTCGTTCGTCCCGGGGCTTACGTACACGGGAAGCGCGCCGCAAAGTATCATCGCGTTTATAACGCTTCTGTGGACATTCCTTGGCAATATAAGCTTATCCCCGCGCTTGCAGACGGACAGTATCATCGCCTGGACGGAAGAGGTGGTGCCGCCGACCATAAAAAACGCTTCCCGCGCGCCGAAAGCGTCCGCGGCAAGCGCCTCGGCCTGCTTGATAACGCCGGTCGGATGGCATAAATTATCAAGCGGCTTCATTGAGTTAACGTCCGCGAGCATGGCCCTTTCACCAAGAAAATCCGTAAGCTCGCGATTCCCGCGCCCGCGCTTGTGACCCGGCACGTCGAAAGGGACGACGCGTATGCTTTTAAATTCCTCAAGCGCCAGAAAAAGCGGCGCGTCGTTCTGTGAAAGGTTAGTAGACATTCGCGCCGCTGAAGATCTCTATCATCTCCTGACGGAGACTGTTTGTGATATGAAGGCGTGTTTTGGGCGCAATCTCGTAGACGTCTGCCTTAAAGAGGTAGTTCTGCAAGTCAACGTCCTTTATAAGCATCTTTGTGTGGAACATATTGGACTGGTATACGTTAATGTCTATGGCGTCGTACCGCGACAGGGTGGCGTTGGCGATATAGTCCTGAATGGACGTTATCTCGTGGTCTATAAAAAGCTTCTTGCCGGTCATGTCGCGCGTGAAGCCGCGCACGCGGTAATCCATTGTGATGATGTCGGAATCAAAGCTTCCGATAAGGAAGTCAAGGGTTGAAAGCGGCGTTATCTCGCCGCAGGTGGTCACGTCGATGTCCACGCGGAACGTAGCGATGGCGTTGTCCGGGTGGTACTCGGGATAGGTGTGAACCGTCACGTGGCTTTTATCCAGATGCGCCACCACGGTCTCGCCGCTTCCGGCGGGGATCATCGACTCCTCGGCGATAAGGAAGGTGACACTTGCGCCCTGCGGTTCGTAGTCCTGTTTGGACACGTGAAGAACCCGCGCGCCGATCATCTCGGTCACGCGGTAGAGTATATTTGTAAGTCGCTCGGAGTTATACTGCTCGCTGATATACGCCACGTAATCGCGCTGTTCGCGCTCGGTCTTGGCGTAGCAGACGTCATAGATGTTAAAGCTAAGCGATTTTGTCAGATTGTTGAACCCGTAAAGCTTCATCTTTGTATCCACAGGGAAACGCCTCCCCCAAAAATAAATTCCCAAATCACATTGCGCCCCCGCGCAACACGACCTGAGAGGGGTTTTCCCTCGGAATCAGTATTAAAACCGACTTTCCGCGGAAAGCATGTCCAAGATAACACACAGGCGGGGGAAAGTCAATAAAAAAGTGTTGAAACAAAAGTGTTGGAGAATTGCATGTTCGACTGCGAGGCGAGCGAGCAATTCAGACGCTCTAAAAGCCCTCGCTCCGGCTTTAAGCCCGCCGGGCGCGTTTTGCAAGCTCGCCGCGGAACGCGGCGTCGTCCATCGGCAGGGTGATTTTGCTGTTTGTCCATGCCGACAGGTGCATGGCATTTGACAGTGTAAGACTGTTTACACCCTCCTCACCGCGCGCGACAAGAGGGCCTGCGCGCAGCACCGCTGCGGCGAAGGCGTTCATCACGGCGGCGTGGCTGTACTGTTTTTGGCCGGACACCGCCTCGTACTCATGTTCTTTCGGTTTGCCGAACGGCTCTTTGCAGATTTTTGAAAACTCTTCTTCCGATACTTCAAGCTTAGTCACGGTAAGCCTTCTGTTTTCCGCAAGCAATTTTCCGCCGGAAAGACTTATCTCAAAGCGGTTTGTGCCGGGCGCGTCGCCGGTGGAGGTTATAAATACCCCGGTAGCGCCGTTTGCGTACTCAAAGTACGCGCTTACATCGTCTTCGACCTCTATGGCGTGCCATTTGCCGAAATGGACTTTGGCCTCGACAGACACGGGCATCCCGCATATCCACTGTAAAAGGTCAAGGTTGTGCGGGCATTGGTTAAGCAGAACGCCGCCGCCCTCGCCGCGCCATGTGGCCCGCCATCCGCCGGAATCGTAGTACGCTTGGGGGCGGTACCAGTCTGTGGCGATCCAGTTTGTCCGCCGTATGTCGCCAAGCATGCCGCTTTGGACGATTTCGCGCATTTTGCCGAATACGGGGTCAACGCGCCTGTTGAACATTATCGCGTATATCACACCCGCCTTCTCCGCCGTGAGGGACATGGCGCGCGCGTCAAGGGCACAGACCGCCGCCGGTTTTTCTGTCATTACGTGCAGACCGCGAGAAAAGCAGATATCCGCGCCTTCCGGGTGCGCGCAATGCGGGGTCGCGATAAGCGCCGCGTCGATAAGCCCGCTGTCCGCCATCTCCCGCGCGCTTTGAAAGCGCGCCGCGAAGGGTGCGCGCTCCTTCGCCCAGGCAAGGTTTTCGGCGTTTCTGCTTGCCACGGCGGTCAGGACGATTTCCGGGCAGCGACCCGCCAGAATGTTTTCTATGTGTACTTTGCCGATAACCCCCACGCCGATAACCCCAAGACGCAGCTTGTCCATAACATTCCCCCAAACAGTCACAGCGCCCGCCGAAGCGGACGCTGCGGCTGCGGTTTCTATGCTTTCTTCACGATAGGAAGCCAGACTTCGTACTTCATATCCACGGGATCGTCGTTAAGATACACCTCGATGTCCGCCGAGGTCGCCCATTCGTACCCCGAAGTGGGCAGCCATTCCGAAAAGACGCGCCTTTGCAAATCGGCAATGCTTCCCGGGCTTCCCGACCCGGTAAAGATCGCCCATGTGCTTGCGGGTATGACAGATTCATACATGCCCTCCGGCACAGGCATGTCAGTGGCGGAGGCGATATAGTAGAAGTTTTCATCTTCTCCGTCCGCGACCGACGCGCCCAACAAACCCATAGGCTCGGCGTTCATAAGCGCGCAAATCTTTGGTATCAGCGGGGCCGTCCTTTGCCAAAACTCCGGCACACATTTGAAATTCTCTTCTGCATCCGTGCTGATCGGCTCGCGCACCCCAACGATTCTGAACGCGTCTTTGCTTACGATTCGGTATTCCATTTCCGCAGCTCCTTTGATTGTTATTTGGAAGCTGACGCGCGGAAAGGATTTCAAAACGGTATCCGGCTTGCGCGCGGCAGTGGGCGTTACCCCATGTATGCTTTGAAACGCCCTGTTGAAGGCGGTTGGCGAGTCATAGCCGTAGCGGGCGGAAACGTCGATGACCCTGTCGCCGCCTTGCAGGTCGAACGCCGCCTTTGTAAGCCGCCTCTGCCGGATGTACGCCGCCAGCGGGATTCCGACCATGTACGAAAACAGCCTTTGAAACTGGTACTGTGACGAATAGGCGATCCGCGCCGCGCGTTCAAAGGAGATTTCGCCGTCAAGGTTTTCTTCCACATAGGAAAGCGCCTGATTCATTCTGTCGATCCAATCCACTTGTTTCATCCTCCGCGTATAAGCATACCGGATTTGCGCACTGGCGTCCTCTCATTGTCTGCCCAAAGATGCGAGGAAGTATACGATTTTTTGCAGTGGCGGCATACGATGCGTTGTGTCCCCGAACGATAACAGCCATTTTTCATTTGACCTTCTACACGTTCGCATTGCGGACACTTCTTCTTCTCGTTTATTTCTACTTTTATCATTCCTTTAGTATAGCATACTAAACGCTATTTGTCCTCTCCTTACAAGGGGACATCCACCACCCAGAGAGTCCCGCAACAGGTCAAGTTTAAGCGCCCCGCCGGCGTCACGCCTCGCCCGTTTCCTCCCACTGCTCGCGGGTAAGAAGCACCTTGCGGGGTTTAGACCCCTCGAAGGGGCCGACTATGCCGCGCTCTTCCATAAGATCCATAAGCCGGGCGGCGCGCGCATAGCCGAGTTTCAGGCGGCGCTGGAGAAAGGACACCGAGCCTTGGCCGGAGTCAAGGATAACCTCGATCGCCGCCGGAAGCATGGGGTCGGCCTCGTCGCTTTCCGCGCCCGCGCGCGAACCCTCTTGGTTCATTCCTGCGGCCTGGTTTCTGTCGATCTGCTCCATAACGTCCGTGGCGTAGGCAGCCTCGCCCGACGACTGGCGCAGAAATTCGACAATCTTGTTAATGTCCCGCTCGTCCACGTAACAGCCCTGTACGCGGGCGGGTACGTTCGAGCCGACCGGGGCGAACAGCATATCGCCGTGTCCGATAAGCTTCTCCGCGCCGGGTCTGTCCAGCACGATGCGGCTGTTTATAGCGCCCGCGACTTTAAGGGCAATGCGGCTTGGCACGTTGGCCTTGATAAGCCCCGTAATAACCTTCGCGTCCGGCCTTTGCGTGGCGAGGACAAGGTGTATGCCGCAGGCGCGCGCCTTCTGCGCGATACGGACGATGCAGTTTTCCATATTGCGTTCTTTCTTCGATTCCATGATAAGGTCGGCCATCTCGTCCACGATGATGACGATACGGCACATTTTCGGATGCTCGGGGTCGTTCGGATATGCTTCGTTATATCCGTCGATATCGCGTTTAAGGCTGTCGGCAAGCACGGCATAGCGCCTTTCCATCTCCGTAACCGCCCACTCAAGCGCCGCCGCGGCCTTTGACGAGTCGGTTATGACGGGTACGTAAAGGTGCGGGATACCGTTATACGGCGGGAACTCGACTTTTTTCGGGTCAATCAGTATAAGTTTAAGGTCGTCGGGCGAAGCCTTGTAAAGAAGCGACACGATAAGCGAGTTTACACAGACGCTTTTGCCCGCGCCGGTGCTGCCCGCGACAAGCAGATGCGTCATTTTAACAATGTCCGCCACGATGTTACGCCCGCCTATATCGCGCCCGATAGCAAATGTTGTGGGGCTTTTCGCGTCCTGAAACTCGCGGCTTTCCATAACCTCGCGAAGCGTGACCATACTGGTTACGCGGTTGGGAACCTCTACCCCGACCACGCTCATCTTGTTCGGAACGGGTGAGATATTGACGCTTTCAGCGCCCATGGCAAGGGCGATATCGGTCGCAAGCCCGGTCAGGCGCGCAAGCTTCTGACCGCTTTCCATCTCAAGCTCATAGCGCGTGACGGACGGGCCGCGCGTAACGTTCATAATCTGAACACCAAGGCCGAAGCTTTCGATTACCTCGACAAGGCGCGCCGCGCCCATGCGCACTTCGTCGGAACCGTCCGTTTCCCGGAAGGGTTTTGGCGGGCTTAAAAGCCCAAGCGGGGGGAAACGGTACACCGCCTCCGCCGATTCCGGCGGGGGCGCGGTTATAACAGGTTGGGGAGGGTCGCTCTCCCACGGCGCTTTATCCGCTTTTGCCCTCGGCGCGCTTGCGGAGGGTGCGTCCATAAGCTCGCCTGTTTCGGGATGTATGTACTCCACCTCGTCAAAGGCGAATACCTGCGGAAGCGGCATGGGAACGGGGTTCTCAAGAAGCGCGTCCGCCGGGGAGCGCACATTTTGTGTCCCTATTGAAAAACCCGGTTTGGGCGCAAGCGGGTCACGGGGTGTCTCCGGTTGAGCCGCGCCCTGGGCAAGCTGCTCGTCGGTAAGGAAAAGCGGCACGTCTATGTCGCTTTTCTTCGCGCGCTTTTCTTTGACGGGCGGGGTCGGCGCGGGGTCGGCCTTCGCGGGGCGGGACGGGCGGGGGGCGGGTTCGGGCAAAGGCTCGTACTCTTTGCGCGGGCGGGAACGGAAGTCGTCGGCAAGGCGCACGATCGAATACTGGAACGCGATCATAAGCGCCCCGACAAGAAGCACAAAAACCACGATAACCGCGCCGATCTGGCTCAGTCCGGCTTTCAGTATAAAAGCAAAACTCCCCGAAAGAAGGCCGCCGCCGGTAAGCTCTTGGCCGCTTTTTATAACCGCGTCGAAGAACGCCCACCCCTTGGGATAGTTGACCGTAGAGGAAAAAAGATGTACAAGCGCGCCGATAAATATCGGGGCGGTCATAAGCACCGCGACACGCGCGGCGACAGGACGCCCCCTGTGGAAGGCAAGCATAAGCGACGCGGCCAGAAGCGCGAACGGCAGGACATACACCCCGCTTCCGATAAGGCTTTTTGTTACGTCGCCTAAAAAATCAAGCACCACTGCCTTAACGCCAAGGATCACTAAAAACGTAAAAATAAACAGCAAAAACGCCGCCAGCGCCCCGATTTCACGCCGTATGGGCTTCACGGGCGCGGCGGTGCGGGAGGACTTGGCGGGCGTCGGTTTCTTGGGGGGCGCTTTGGTCGTTTTCTTACGCGTTGCCGGCAAGGGGCAATCACCTCTTTGTGTTAGTAATTCAAAAGCCATGGGCGTCCATGTAGGGGACGGTGGCAATCGTCCCGCAAAACCCTCTCCGGCGGCTGTCGCCGCCACCTCCCCCGGAGGGGGAGGCAAGGGGTGTGTGTAGGGCGCGACGCCCTCGGCGCGCCACCCTGCGTAATCGCAGCCCCATCCGGGGAATCACGGGCGGACATGCCATCCGCCCCTACAGACAATGTGCGGGTTTGTGCGGCGGGCGGGGATAACCCCGCCCCTGCAAATGCCGTAATCCGCAATCGGCTATTTGCTTAGTATAAGGGAAAGGATCACCGTAAGCGCGCCCGCCGCCAGACAGTACCACGCGAAATGCGAGAACTTCTCGCTTAAAAGCAGTTTCCTAAGCAGTTTAAGCGCGAAAAAGCCGGAAACAAAGGCCACGGCCATACCGAAAATCATCGGAAGTATCAGTGCCGGGTCAAATCCCTGAACAAGCGCCTCGATCAGCTCTATAAGCGTCGCGCCGAGAACGGCGGGTATGCTTAAAAGAAAGGAGAAGCGGAAGGCGAACTGCCGGTCAAAGCCCCGGAAAATCCCGCCGCTTATGGTAAGTCCCGAACGGCTTAGACCCGGCGTTATGGCAAGCGCCTGCATAACCCCCACAACGACCGCGTCGGTGACAGTGGCGGTGCGCTCGTTCTTTTTGCCCTTTCTTATGTAATCCGTAAGCTTCAGAATAAGCGCCGTGACTATAAGCGCCGCGCCGACAAGCGCGGGGATGCCCTTGATACTCTCGACAGCGCCCTTGAAGGGGATTGCGATCAGAAGCGGCAGCGTCGCCACTATCAGAAGAACGGCAAGCCGGGTGTTCGGGTCCGCCGCCGCCGCCCGCCGTTCGGACGGTTTGAACATCCGGGCAAGCGCGTTAAGCAGATCCCTTACATCCTTTCGGAAGACGATGAACACCGCCGCCAGCGTCCCGATGTGCAGACACACGTCAAACAGAAGCGGGGTTTCCCCAAGACCAAGTATAATCTCAAAAAGAGCCAGATGCCCCGAGCTTGAAACGGGCAGGAACTCGGCCAGTCCCTGTAACAGCCCAAGGAGCAGCGCTTTCCAAATTGCCAAACAATCACCGCTTTACGCAATTGACAATTGACAATTGACAATTGACAATTTAATTAGATGAAATCGGTAGAGTCTCCTCACCTCTCCCTTCGGCGGAGGTGACAGCGGAGCCGCCGGAGTGGGGTCAGCTTAAAAAGTCCTTCAGTTTTTTCGAGCGGCTTGGGTGGCGGAGCTTGCGAAGGGCTTTTGCCTCTATCTGGCGGATGCGCTCGCGCGTGACGTTGAACTCCTTGCCCACTTCCTCAAGGGTGCGCGAGCGCCCGTCCTCTATGCCGAAGCGCAGGCGCAGCACCTTCTCTTCGCGCGGGGTAAGCGAATTAAGCACCTCGACAAGCTGTTCTTTAAGAAGGGTGGTCGCCGCCGCCTCGGCGGGTTCGGAGGCGTCCTCGTCCGGGATAAAGTCGCCAAGATGGCTGTCTTCCTCTTCGCCGATAGGCGTTTCAAGGCTTACCGGTTCTTGGGCTATCTTCATTATCTCGCGCACTTTTTCCACCGACAGATTCATTTCCTCGGCGATTTCCTCGGGGCTAGGGTCATGCCCAAGCTCTTGAAGAAGCTGGCGCGAGACGCGTATGACCTTGTTTATCGTTTCTACCATATGCACGGGTATGCGTATGGTCCGCGCCTGATCCGCGATGGCGCGGGTAATCGCCTGGCGTATCCACCAAGTGGCATAAGTTGAAAACTTATAACCCTTTGTATAGTCAAACTTCTCCACGGCCTTGATTAATCCAAGGTTGCCTTCCTGGATAAGGTCAAGGAACATCATGCCCCGGCCGACATAGCGCTTTGCGATAGACACCACAAGGCGCAGATTAGCCTCGGCAAGGCGGAGTTTGGCCGACGTGTCGCCCTGACACATGCGTTGGGCAAGCGCGATCTCTTCCTCTACCTCCAGAAGGTTAATCTTTCCGATTTCCTTAAGGTACATACGAACGGGGTCGTCAATGCTGAACGTCTCGGCAAGCGCCTCAGTATCGGCAAGCTCTTCGGGGGGGATTTCCTCGACCTCTTCAATATCCGGCTGTATATCTTCGGGGACGCTTGCCTGATAATCGTCCGCCACCTGAACGATTTCGTTATTTTCCATGGCCTCGAACAGCCGGTCTATCTGGTCGGCGTCAAGGTCATGCTCCGCAAAGGCGTCCAAAAGCTCTTTGGTGGACAAAGCGCCTTTTTTCCGCCCAGCCTCTATAAGTTCGTTAATGGCGCTGTTTTTATCCTCCGCCAATGTCCTCATCCTCCATATTTCTCTTTAAGGGTTTCGCGCAGCGTAAGCAAATCCTGGTCGGACGCCGGTTTTGCCCGTTTAAGTCCCGTCTCGCGCAGACGGCGAACGGCAGAGCGCCAGCTTTCGTCCGAAAGAACCTCCCCGGCGGCGGAGTAAGGCGCGGGGCGTCCGCCTTTAAGCTTCGCCAGAAGCGCCGCCTCGGGCGCGTCAAGCGCCGCGGGGGAAAATTCGGGGGATGTCATCGCTGTAAAAAGTCTCTCGCGCGCGGGGTCGGTGAAATCAGACGGCGCAAGTTCCCGCGCCCCGCGCGTGGCGTATTCCTCCGCGCGCGCCATGTGCATAAGGATGTCTTCCTCTATCCCGCCCGAAGGTTTCTTTGGATAGATAAGCGCCCGTTCCTCTGCTGCTGCGGCTTTGCGGTGTTTGCGCGTACGCGCGGCGTCAAGGTCGCGCAGCACCGCCTCGCGCGAAACGTCCGCCCTTTCGGCAACGCGGCTTGCGTAAATCTGCCGCTCGGCCTCGGTGTTCAAATCAAGAAGCATTTCCTCGGCTTTGCGAAGGAAATCGCGCCTTCCGTCGTCCGACTCAAGGTTAAACTGCGCCGCTATGCTTTCAAGGCGGTAGTTCATATGGTTCTCCGCCCCGGTCAGAAGCGCCTCCATTGCGCCGGGGCCGTAGCGCTTCAGGTATTCGTCCGGGTCTTTTGCGCCGGAAAGCGCCAATATGCGTATCTTAAGCCCGGCGGTCTCAAGTTTTTTCATCGCCTTCTGGGTGGCTGTTCTTCCCGCCTCGTCGCTGTCATAGGCAAGTACGACCTCGCGCTTGTATTTCGCCATAAGCCCCGCCTGAGCGTCTGTAAGCGCCGTGCCGCAGGTGGCGCACGCGCTGTCGAAGCCGTGCTGGTGCAGCATGGGGACGTCCACGTTGCCCTCGACAAGTATAAAATACGGGCGGGACGAGTTTTTCGCGTAATTAAGTCCGTAGAGTGTCCGGCTTTTAATATATACGCCCGTCTCGCGCGAATTCTTATACTTATTTGGAACGCCGTCTTTAAGCGCGCGTCCGGAAAACGCAATCACCTGACCCCCGGGGTCGAAGATCGGGAACATAAGCCTGTCGCGGAACGCGTCGGTAAGTCCGCCGCGATTGTTAAGCGCCGCCAGACCCGACTCGGTAAGCTCCTCGCGGCTAAGGCCGCTTTGCTCCAGATGGCGCGCAAGCGCGTCCCATTCGTCGGGCGCCGCGCCAAGCCCGAAGCGGCGCGCCGTCTTGGAAGAGAGTCCGCGAGAGCGCATATAGGCAAGAGCCGCCTCGCCCGCGGGGCGCGACAAGTTCTCGAAAAACCACCGCGCGGCAAGCTTGTTTATCTCCAGAAGCCGCGCCCGCCGGATACCCCGCCGCTCTTCCTCCTCGGGCATATCCATGCCGGCCCGCAAAGCAAGTTCGCGTACGGCGTCGATAAACTCCATATTCTCGGCCTGCATAAGGAACTGCACCGCGCCGCCGCCCGCCCCGCACCCGAAGCAGTAATACATAGTATTGTCCCGCGAAAGATTGAAAGACGGCGTCTTCTCGCTGTGGAACGGACAAAGCCCCACCCATACGCCGCCCTTAAGCGTAAGCGCGGTATACTGACCCGCCAGGGCTACCAAATCCGTCCTTGCCGTAAGCTCGGTCAAAAAGTACTGCGGCAGAGCCAATACGCTCACCTTCTATAGTTTCCAATGTTTGTAAAAGGTATACTTAATTCAATTGACAATGAACAATTGACAATTGACAGTTAGTCTTGAACGCTTATTCAAAGAAAACATTGCATACAATGCTGATAGTTGATAATTGTACGTTGTCGATTGTCAATTATCAATTGTTCAGCGTTTTTCCCACCCCTTTGGAAGGAACAGGGATTGTGCGGTTTCAAGGGCGAAGCGGTCGGTCATTCCGGCAATGTAGTCACAGGCGGCGGTTTCCGCGCCGTCGCGGTCGATATAACGTCTGTTTTCGGCGGGCAGGGCGTCGGGCGAGCGGGAAAAATGCCCGTACATGCGAAGGATCATGTCAACGGCCTTAGTTTCCTCGCTTTTGGCGACGGGGTTCAGGTAAACCCGCCGGAACATAAAGTCCCGGTGCATATCCATCATTTCGCGCACCTCGTCGCTCATAACAACCTCGTTTTTTTCCGCCGGCGAACGCCAAGACGCAAGGCTTGTCCCAATAACATCGCACACAAGGGTGTTTATCCGCGCGGAATAAGAGTTCCCAAGGATTTCACGCACCTCGCCCGGCAAATCGCCCTCGGTAAGGATTCCCGCGCGAACGGCGTCGTCCATGTCATGGTTCAGATACGCTATGCGATCCGCGATACGTACGATGCACCCCTCCGGCGTGGCCGCCAAACGCGGGCCTGTGTGGCACTCTATACCGTCAAGCGTCTCCGCGCACAGGTTAAGGCCCTGTCCGCCGCGCTCCAACTTTTCGGCTATGCGGCGGCTTTGTCCGTTATGCGTGAAGCCGCCGGGAACCGCCTCGTTAAGCGCGCGTTCTCCGGCGTGTCCGAAAGGGGCGTGGCCAAGGTCGTGACCAAGGGCGATTGCCTCGGTCAAATCCTCGTTAAGGCCAAGGCCGCGCGCAATGGTTCTGGATATGCGGCTTACCTCCAGCGCGTGGGTAAGGCGGGTTCGGTAGTGGTCGCCCTCCGGGCAGAGAAAGACTTGGGTTTTATACATAAGCCGCCGGAAAGACTTCGAGTGGGTAATCCTGTCCACGTCACGCATAAAGTCGGTGCGGACGGCGCACTGCTCCTCGGTTCTCCCGCGCCCGGCGGAAGCGTGCGCCCGGGTCGCCGGGGCGCTTAAAACGTCCTCCTCGCGCCGCTCGGTAATCTCTCTGGGAGATAACATGCCGCCTTCCCCCTCTATTATATTATACAACGCCTGCCGGGGTGAATCCTTTATGCGCGCCAATTTTCAAAATGATTCAAAATGAAATCGGCGTGTTGATATACCACAGAACGGGATGTCGTTCGTGACGTCCCCTGCGTCAAAACACCCGTCCGCCTCCGGCGGCCACCCTCTTTTCTAAAGAGGGTTTTGTAGGGCGCGACGCCCTCGGCGCGCCGTCTGTATCACAGCTTTGTCTGCAACATTATGAAATCTGTCAGACGTTTATGCGATTGGCGTATGAGAGCGCGGCGCGGAGATAAGGCGGGTCTCGTTTTCAAGCTTAAAGCGCGCGACAAGGCCGTCAAGCATAATCGCCTGGCCGTTCATCTGCTCGCTGGCGGCGGCGCTTTGCTCGGCGGTCGCGCTGTTCTGCTGTACCACCTGCGACACTTGGTCGATGCCTTTGTTGATGCTCTCTATGGCAAGGGACTGCTGGCCGGAGGACTGGGCAATCTCGGATATAAGGCGGTTTGACTCGTTTATGCCCATAACGATTCCGGCAAGACTTACCGCCGTCTCGCCCGCGATTTGCGCGCCCAGTTCGGCCTTCTCCACGGAAGTGCCGATAAGCATTCCGGTGTCTCTCGCAGCTTGGGCGCTTTTGGCCGACAGACTGCGCACCTCTTCGGCCACGACGGCGAAACCCTTGCCGTGCTGCCCGGCGCGCGCGGCCTCTACCGCGGCGTTAAGTGCAAGGATATTCGTCTGGAACGCGATGTCGTCGATTACCTTTATGACTTTGCTTATGTTCTGTCCCGCCGCGTTGATATCCTGAACCGCCGTGACCATCTGATCCATCTGGCGGCTTCCCTTTTCCGCGTTTTCGCGGATCGTGTTTGAAAGGTCGGCGGCCTTTCCGGCAAGGGACGCGCTTGTCTCGATCTGCCCGGCCATCTCCGAAAGCGAGCCGGAGAGGCGCTCGACGGCGGCGGCCTGCTCGGTAGACCCCGCGGCAAGCGTCTGCGCGCCGCCTGCAAGTTGGGTGGTTTCGTCGGAAAGCTGCTTCGCGGCAAGCTTGACCTGTGAGATAAGCTCGTTATTCTGCCGCAGCAGCAGTTCAAGGCTCTGCCCCACCACGTCGGCTTCAGAGCGCGGTATGTAACTGCCCGAAATGTCGCCGTCCGCAATGCGTTTAAGCATCTCCGCCTGATCTCTGCTGGCGGCGGTAAGGTTTTGGAAGCTTTCCTGCAAAACGCCTATCTCGTCTTCGCGGTTTTTTACCACATTGACATAGACGTCGCCCTCGGCCATGCTTTGGGCGGCCTTGGACAGCGCGCGTATCGGGGTAATGATTTTTCTTATGGTTATTGTAATGGGTATAAAGAAGCATACGAACATAACGGAAAAGACGATGACCCACTGCCCGGCCATCCAGCCAAGCTCTACCTCTACCCCGGCCTTGTCCCTTACCTGATAGGCGATTATGACCGAGTGCGCGATAAACAGCGCCGCCGCCGACAGAAGGGGGATTACGCACAGTTTCATCAGTTTGAAGCGCAGAGATTTAACGTAACTCATTCTAGTTCCTCCCAAGTATAAATAAACGCTTACCGCGCATGTTTCGCTTAAAACAGATTTCTGCCGCCCGCGATGCTGATGCCCGGTTCATGGCAAGCCCCCTCTGCTTTGCGCAAATATGCGGCAAAAAGGAACGCAACAGTTTTCCATTATTTATTATATCACGGCAGCCGCTTCAGTTCAAGACATTTTGAACCAGACGTGCGAAAAAAGACCGTTTGCAAAGACCGCTCCCCCCAAAGATGCCAAAAAAATGTCCTCCCAAAAAAGTGCTTGCAATCCGCGTGCGGCTGTGTTAATATATATTCTGCTCGTTTGTCAGTATGTTACAGCGGCTATATACGGCGGCGGATTTCCCGTTTGCCTTTAGAGAGGTGAAGCCCTTATGAAAGACGGTATCCATCCCAAATATGAGCAAACCACGATCCGCTGCGCGTGCGGAGAGGTGATTGAAACCGGCTCCACCCGGAAGGATATCCGTGTGGAAATTTGCTCGAAATGCCACCCCTTCTTTACCGGCACGCAGAAGCTGGTGGATAGCGGCGGCCGGGTTGATCGCTTTAAAAAGCGCTTTGGCATGCAGTAAGCAACCTTCCCACCACAACGCAGGTGGCGGGCCTTGCAACGGCTAGGAATTCGGAATTTGAGAAGTAGTAGAAACCTTGAGTACCTGTTCCCCGGCTTCTATTCCTTACTCGGTTCGCGCTCCATTCCGCGCCGCGAAAGGCCAGCCGCCTTATAGTTGTTCAAAGCTCGCAAAGGGCACAGCGGGGTGATATGGCTGCAAGGGTATACCACCATTGCCGGGGAGGCGCGGGGGGAGCTCACCGAAAAGCGCTCGCGCTTTTTGGGGCTGGCGGTTCCCGCCGAAGGGGAAGAGCGCGTGCTGGCGCTGGTGGCCGGGCTGCGCGTCCGCCACCGCGAGGCAAGGCACCACTGTTGGGCCTATCTGCTCAAAACCGGCCACGCCCGCTACAGCGACGACGGCGAGCCTTCGG
>JAISVI010000071.1 GCA_031271665.1 Oscillospiraceae bacterium | reverse complement strand
CCGAAGGTATCGCTGTCGCCAAGGGTTGCAACCTCAAGCGTAAGATCCTGCGCCGCCACTTGACCCACTGCCTCGCCGTAATGGACGAACTTGCGCATCATCGCCGTGAACGCCTTCATCGTCTGGCCTATTTCGTCCCTGCCTGCCGAAAGGCGGTCGCAGTTTGCCCACTCGTCGTCGCGGAAATGCAGGTTTCCCGTCTCGCCCGCCTGTTTTATGTACCCCATCATGTCTTTTAGGGGCTTTGCGATAAGGCGCGCGATATATACGGCAAGAACCATTGATATTACGAAACAGACAAATGCGGTGCCGGCCAAAACTATAGTAAATATAACGGCGCTTTCGTCCATGTTTTGGGACTCTGAAGCGACAAGCTCGGCTGCGGGCGTGATCATATTACCAAGCAGCGCGTTTATCTCGTTTGTTATCGGAATAACGTCCCTTAACGCCGTCGTCGCCCCGGCGGCGTCCCCGGAAAGCGCAATCTCACGCACCCTGTCGGACTCGCGCTTAAATTGATCTGCCAAGGTTCTTAACGTGCTTGCGTTGTCGGCGTTCGCCGTTTTAATATCCGCCGCGCGGCGGGGGTCGGCGTTGTTATTTTCAAGATATGCGTCCAGAGCTTCCGTAAACGCGTCGTACGCGCTTTGATACTGCGGGGTAAGGGTACCCGTTATAATATCGGGATTCCCCGTCTCCATCGCGAAGTTCGCGGCCCTGTAGCGCATCATTGTGAACTGAAACTGGATTTCGGCAAGAAGCATCTCGCGCTCGATTGGCTTTTCAATAAGGTATGTATAGTTGGCGTTCGTGGACAGCCCCGAAAAAATACCCAAACCGGCAAGAAGGACGGAAAACGCGGTGACAATAAGAAACCCGGCAATAAGCTTTTTAGACACCGTCATATTTCTCATTTGTGTTTCCTCCGTATTCAAACTCGGGTCGATTACTGTCAGTCCCCCGCGCCCAAAAACAGCTTCTGCACCTGGATAAGTATGGCGTTGCGCCCGCCGGTAAGTTTGGCGATTCCCATGATATACGGCACCTGGCTGTTTATGTCGGTAACGGGCGGCGGAGAGATGTTGTCCGGCTCGATGGTAATCGTCTCCTGTATGCCGTCAACGATAAGCCCGATTTCTTTACCGTCCACATGGACAACGATGATACAGGTACGCTGGGTGTACTCCTCTTCGGGCTTGCCGAAGCGAAGGCGCACGCTTACCACCGGGATTACGTTTCCGCGAAGGTTGATAAACCCCTTCGTCCCGTGGGGCATCTCCGGCATCTCGGTGATTTCCTGCATACCGATAATTTGGATGACGTACCGAATTTCAATGCCGTATATCTCGCTGCCGACACTGAAGTTAAGGTACATGTTCTCCATCTCGTCGGTTACGGGTACGGCGTAATCGATTTCCGCGATATTGTCCGCCATTGTATAACCCCCCGCACTTTAGTAAACAAGGACGCCCGACCGTCTTTGTATGTAATTATATGCCATACTGCAAAAAAAGGCAAGCCCTAATTTATTCTTTTTGTGCAAAATTATCACTGCTTGACATAATTCAGTTTTTTTTCTATTATAGTTCATGCTGAAAATTGTCCGCTGCGGCTTGCAATACTGCGGCACAGACGCCTGTTCGCAAGCGCTGCGCCCGTCCGCCTTGCAGGCGGACACGCGATTTTCCGGCAATTCAATTATGGTGCGCTGTGGGGTGATTGTATTTCTGACTGGCTTGCAAGAACGCGCCTTTTACTTGGAGAAGAGGCTTTAATGGCGCTAAAGCGTTCGTCAGTGGCGGTGTTCGGATTGGGCGGGGTCGGCTCTTACGCCGCCGAGGCGCTTGCGCGGTGCGGCGTGGGCAGACTTGCGCTTATCGACGGCGACAAGGTTGACGTTACGAACATAAACCGCCAGCTTATCGCCACGGTGAAAACCGTGGGGCAGCCCAAGGCCGAGGCCGCGCGGGAGAGGATTCTAAGCGTTAACCCCGGGGCGGAGGTCACGGCGCACACGCTGTTCTACGGCGGGGAGACCGCAGATCAGATACAGCTTTCCGGGTACGATTATATAGTTGACGCGATAGACACTATTTCCTCAAAGCTTTTGCTTATAGAGCGCGCTGCTTTGTCGGATACCCCGGTAATAAGCTGCATGGGCGCGGGCAACAAGCTTGACCCGGCGCGGTTTGAGGTCGCCGATATTTATGACACCTCTGTCTGCCCGCTTGCGCGCGTTATGCGCCGGGAACTGCGCGCGCGGGGCGTGGAAAAGCTTAAAGTTGTGTACTCGAAAGAGCCGCCGATTACGCTTTGCGCCGGCGAAGCGGGCGAGTCGGGGCGCGTACCCGGAAGCGTTTCGTTTGTCCCCTCCGCGGCGGGCTTAATCATGGCGTCCGAGGTCGTAAAGGACATAATAAAAGCCGCACGAAAGGAATGGAACGCATGAGACGCGCGCACCCCCGCCGCAGGACAATAATAATGTGCGCGGCCACCCTTCTCGCGGCCGCGCTTTTCGCGTTTGTCCTTTTGCTGCCGCGCGGCGGCACCGAGAAAGGCCCCGAAATCTCACGGCCGCCGGATGACTCCACGGCGCCGCTTGTTTGTCTGGACGCCGGACACGGCGGCGGCGACCCGGGCGCGGAGAACGCGGAAACCGGGCGTTTTGAAAAAGACGACACGCTTGCCATTACGCTTCTTATTGCCGACAAACTCACCGCGCAGGGCGCGGACGTAATTCTTACGCGCGACGGCGACGCGCGCGTGTCGCCCGAAGAGCGCTGCGACGCTGCCAACGACGCGCAGGCGGCGCTGTTTGTGTCCCTTCACCGCAACAGCGGCGGCGGAACCGGCGTTGAGATATGGACGTCCGCCAACCCAGACCGGGCGGCCGAGTCCTTTGCCAAGGACGTTTTGTCCGCGCTTGAGGACTGCGGCATCGGGCGCAACCGCGGCGTCCGCAGGGGAACGCCGTCAGACCCCGGCAAGGACTTCATCGTCAACGAGTTTACAGACATGCCCTCGTGCATAATAGAGCTTGGCTTCATCGACGACGAAGAGGACAACGCCCTGTTCGACGCGAACCTCGACGCCTACGCCGGGGCAATCGCCGGGTGCATACT
>JAISVI010000127.1 GCA_031271665.1 Oscillospiraceae bacterium | reverse complement strand
CTTGCGCAGGCCGGGCCGGACGCGCTTATAGTCCAGGATTTGGGCGCGGCGCGCCTTATCCGCGCAATGCTGCCGGACATGCCGCTGCACGCGTCCACCCAGATGTCCGTCCACTCGCCCGAGGGGGTTAAGTTCTGCGCGGACACGGGCTTCTCCCGCGTGGTTATCGCCCGGGAATGCGGCAAAGATACCCTTGCGGAAATAACAAGGGACGCCCCCGTCGGGATAGAGGCGTTCGTACACGGCGCGCTTTGCGTAAGCGTGTCGGGGCAGTGTATGCTGTCTGCCGTAATCGGCGGGCGTAGCGGCAACCGCGGGCTGTGCGCCCAGCCCTGCCGCCTTGACTTCCGGGGCGGCGGGCAGAATTACGCGCTGTCGCTTAAAGACCTTAGCCTTATTGACCGCGCGCGCGAACTTGATGCGATGGGTGTCGCCGCGCTTAAAATCGAGGGGCGCATGAGACGCCCGGAGTATGTCGCCGCCGCCGTACACGCCTGCCGCGCGGCGCTTGCCGGGCAGACTCCGGATATGGCGTCCCTGCGGGCGGTGTTTTCCCGCCAAGGCTTCACAAACGGCTATTATACCGGCAGTCACGCGGATATGCGCGGTACGCGCACAGCCGAAGACGCCCGCGAGTCCGCCGCCGTGCTGCCTAAGCTTAGGGCGCTGTATGACAGGCCGATACGTCCCGTGCCTGTGGATATGGATTTTACGCTTTCTCCGGGCAAACCCGCCGGACTTACCGTAACGGACGGGCAGACCGAATGCTTTGTCCGCGGTGAAATCCCCCAAACCGCGCGCACGCGCGAAACGGGCGCGGAAGAGGCAGCGCGCCTTCTTTCCCGTCTCGGCGGGACGGCCTTTACCGCCGGGGAGATTAAAACGCATATAAAGCCGGGGCTTTCACTGTCCGCAAGCGCGGTAAACGCCATGCGCCGCGAAGCGTGCGAGGCGCTTTTTCTGGCGCGGGCGGAAAGAAACACCCCGCGCTATGCCGTCCGGCTGCCTGCGGAAACCGCGCCGGAACCGCGAAAGCCGCAAAAAGAACCGTTTTACCGCGTCCACTGCCAGACGTTTGAACAGGCCCAGGCGGCGGACGCGGCGGCGCAGGTCGTCCTTCCTCTGGACATTGCCGAACGGGATTTTGACAGGCTGCGGGCGTACGCCGACAGACTTCTTATCGAGCCGCCGCGCCTTATCCTTGACGAGGCGGCGCTTTCGCGCAGTTTAAACAGGGTTCGCGCCGCGGGCGCGACAAGGCTTCTGTGCCATAACCCCGCCCACGCCCGGCTTGGGAAAAGCATGGGGTTTATCCTGCATGGCGGGCTTTCGCTTAACGTGGCGAACACGCTTTCCGCCGCCGCGTGGGCGGAGTACGGACTGCGCGACCTTACCGCCTCGGCGGAACTGCGCTTTTCGGATATCCGCGCAATGCGCCCCGCCGTTCCGATTGGCATCGCGGCGTACGGGCGTCTTGCGCTTATGCTTCTGCGCCGATGCCCCTTTGACAGAACCTGCGGAAACTGCCCCGGCGCGCTTACCGACAGGACTTCGCGCCGCTTCCCGGTGCTTTGTCACGGCGGCTTCCGCGAACTGCTTAACGCCGACATTCTTTGGCTTGGCGATAAAAAAGACGCGGCCGTGCCTGTCAGTTTTCTATCTTTTTTGCTGTATGACGAAAGCCCCGGCGATGTGCAAAAGATTCTGCGCGCCTACCGCGAGGGACACGCCCCGCCGCCGGGACACACAAGGGGGCTTTATCTGCGCGGAACACAGTAATAGCAAAGCTTGGCTCATTTGTCTGCCCCTACGACGCAAATCTGACGTCAATGACCGCGCTTAATCCGTCCGCCGTGATTTCGCACTTGTCTGCGTTACGCCCGATGAAACTGCGGCTTGCGTAGCTTGCCCCGTCAATGATTATCCTTGCGTTAAGCCCGTCCGCGGAGATGTCATAGTCCTCTTTCGTACCGGGCAGCGCAAGCTTTGCCGCGGCGTTCATTCCGCTTAGGTCTATGCCGCGCAGTCCCCGCGTGCCGTCAATATTCAGCTCTGCGTTGGCGCCGTCAATCTCTACGCGGGCGCACTCTCCGCCTTCAAGCTCAAGGCGGCCGTTCGCCGCGCTTATTTTTATGCGTTCAAACCCGCTGTCTCTTATATAGCTCCCGGCGTTGGCGCTGTTCACATCAAGGCTGCCGATTTGGCAATCACGGATGTCAAGGCGCGTGTCCGCGCCGTTATACGACACATCGTCCGCCGCGACGCCGTCCAACGTAACGCCGCCGCTTGCCGTGCTTATATTAAGCCGATCAAGGCTTATCCCCTCGGGGATCGTCACCGTCACGGGGCGGTTGGCGCCGCCGGAGTCCGTGCGGAATCCGCCGATTGAGATCATGTCAAGAAAATCCCACAATGCCTCCCGGTTGAACACCCAATCGCCCGAAAACAAAATAAGGTTCGCGCCTTCCCGCTTAAGCGAAACTTCGCCGCTTGAGGATACGTAAAAATCATACTGCTGGTCATAGTCCTGTGACCACTCGATCACGATCTTGTCCCCGCCGCGCTTTAGCGTAACAGGTTCGGCCATCAGGTCAAGCTCCAGCGAGCGTATGCTGTCAAGCGTTTGCGTTTGAACGCCCGTGTTCTGATAGGTAACGCTCTCTCCGTAATGTTCGCGCGCAATCTCTGAAAAGCTTTTGCCGGACGCGCGGGCTATCCCGATACACGTCCCGGTAAGGATAAGGCCGCCCGCAAACATGCACAGCGCCACAAGCAAAACGGTTTTTGCCGCCTTTGTCATGTCCTCGCCTCCTTTTTGTTCTTTCTTGTCACAGCGCTGTACATCCACCTCATAAGCTTCACACAGCCCTTTAACAGGCTTCGCATTACCTTCCAGCCCAAAACGCCGAACACAAGCGAAAGCCCGGAAAGGATAAGCCCCGCGCCGAGAAGCGCAAAACCGTGCAGCGGAAGACCCGTAAACACCGTATACACGCTGAATACAACGAAGACCACGCCGCACGCCCCGAACGCAAGCACAAGAGTGAAACAGACTATCGCAATCGCGAAAACCACCATCGCCGCCGCAAAAAGCACCATAAGAAGCGCAAACGCAAGCGGAATCCCGACGGGCAGGGCAAATACGCTTAGAAGTATGATAAGTACCGTGTTCACCGTCTTGGCGCTTGGCGCCTGTTCGGCCCGCGCGAACGCTAGCTCTACGCGCACGCGCTCGGCAATTGCCTGGGGCGCGTCAAGCCCTGCGCAGATTTCCTCCTCTGTCTTCCCGGCCTCTAACGAATCGGAAAAAAGCTCGTCATAATACTCAAGAACCCGGCTCACCTCGGCCGGCGAAAAGCCGTGCAGTTGTTCCCGCAGCTGGTTCATAAAGGCTTCACGCGTCATCTGGGGTATCCTCCTCCATTATAAAGTCCACCGCGCGTTTGATTTCCCGCCATTCTCCGCGGAACGAGACTAACCGCGCATGCCCATTCTGGGTCATTTGATAGTATTTACGCAGTCTGCCGCCGTACTCTTGGTGCCGTGTGACAAGAAACCCCTGCTGCTCCATGCGGCGCAGAACAGGATAAAGCGTGGACTCGCTTAGTTCCATGACCGACATTGCGTCCTGCGCGATTTTATAGCCGTACGATTCCCCGCGCGAAAGCACCGACAGTACGCACGCGTCCAGAAGACCGCGCTTAAGCTGCGCGTCCATACGGGCGTCCCTCCTTTCATACAGTGTTATGACCGATAATATGCCATGCTTGATACTATACATCGCATAATATAGAATGTCAAGGGGTATTTGAAAAATTTTTTTCTCCTTCGGTCTTATGTAACTTGACTAACACGGTACAGGTGGTATCATTGTAAGGGAAGGCGGTGCGGCAATGAATAACGAGGAAAAAATTCTTGGTTTGCTTGAAACACTGGCAAAAGACGTTACAGATTTGAAATCCGACGTATCAAGCCTGAAATCCGACGTATCAAGTCTAAAATCCGACGTATCAAGTCTGAAATCCGACGTATCAAGCCTGAAAGTCGGACAGGCCAAAGCGGACGATTTCATATCCTTTGCCCGTAACTCCATGTACATAATGCAGCACGAGCAGCTTCCGGGTATCAAGGGCGTTATGGAATCCTATGACGGGCATACCGAGCGGCTTGAAAAACATGACCGCCGGATATTCAAGCTTGAAAATTTGGTCGAAGACCACTCTACCCGCGTATGGGTGTTGGAGCAGGCGGCAAGGAAGTGAGAGGGCGGCAGTCTATTCTGAGCTTCTACAGCGGTCGAAACAGAAATCGGTACGGCGCCGGGTCGGATTACATAAAGATTGTTTGGGGTTTGGCTGAATCCTCCGCGCAACAGCCTTACCGCTGATCCACCCTGCGCACGCTCACCCTCCACAGCGCATAGCAAAGGTCCCCTCGCCGATTCGGCGAGGGGACCTTCTTCACAGGCTCGTCACCCAAAAATCAGATTCACAAGCTTGTTCTTCACCACTATCGCGCGTTTAAGCGTTTTCCCCGCGGCAAGCGGGGCAACGCGGGCGTCGGCAAGGGCGGCGGCGACAACGTCGTCGTCGGCGCTGTCGCGCGGTACAGTGACTGTACCCCTTAGTTTGCCGCCAACCTGTATGGCAAGCTCGACCGTGTCGTCAATGGTCTTGGCCGGGTCGTACGCGAGCCATGACTGCGCGGGCAGAAGTCCGCCCAAACCGTACTTGGCCCAAAGCTCCTCGCAGATATGCGGGGCGAACGGGCTTAAAAGCTTTATCATCACCTGATAGTCCGCCCAAGTACACGCTTTCCCGCCCATCTCGTTGCAAAGGGACATAAGCGCGGCGATGGCGGTGTTGAATTTAAGCGCCTCGATATCCTCGGTGACTTTCTTAATCGTCTTGTGCAGTACGCCCTCAAGCTCGGGGGTGAAGTCCTTGCCGGGTCTAAGGTTATCCTGAAGCGCCCATACGCGCTCCAGAAAGCGCCTGCAGCCGACAATCGCCTTGTCCGACCAGCTTACGGCCTTCTCGAAATCGCCGATAAACAGTATGACAAGCCGCATGGTGTCCGCGCCGTACGACTTTACCGTATCCATCGGGTTTACCACGTTCCCGGCGGACTTGGACATCTTCTCGCCGTCCTCGGCGAGGATAAGGCCGTGCGCCGTGCGCTTCTTATACGGTTCGGGCATACCGACAACGCCGATATCATACAAGAACTTGTGCCAGAAGCGGCTGTACAGAAGGTGAAGGGTGGTATGCTCCATGCCGCCGTTATACCAGTCAACGTCCATCCAGTATTTAAGCGCCTCTGCCGAGGCAAGCTCTTTCGGGTTGTGCGGGTCGCAATAGCGCAGGAAGTACCAGCTTGAACCGGCCCACTGGGGCATGGTGTCCGTCTCGCGCTTCGCGTCCGCGCCGCACTTGGGGCATTTTACGCTCACCCACTCGTCAATCGCGGAAAGCGGGCTTTCGCCCGTGTCTGTCGGCTCGTAGCTTTTAACCATTGGAAGCGTAAGCGGCAGCTCGCTTTCCGGAAGCGCGACCATACCGCAGTGCGGGCAGTGGACGATGGGTATCGGCTCGCCCCAATAGCGCTGGCGCGCGAAGACCCAGTCGCGCAGTTTGAATTTAACGCTTGGCTTGCCAAGCCCCTTCTCCTGAAGCCACTCCGTCATCTTTTTCTTCGCCTGGGCGACCTCAAGCCCGTTTAAGAAGCCGGAGTTGACCATTTTTCCCGTTTCTGTGTCGGTAAACGCCGCTTTGCCGACGTCTCCGCCCGCCACAACCTCGATTACGGGAAGGGAAAACTTCCTCGCGAACTCCCAGTCGCGCTCGTCATGGCCGGGGACGGCCATAATCGCGCCGGTGCCGTAGCCCATAAGCACATAGTCGGACACGAACACGGGAATCTCCGTCCCTGTCGCCGGGTTCACCGCGCTTACGCCGGGAAGGCGCACGCCGGTCTTCTCTTTTTGAAGCTCGCTGCGCTCGAAATCCGACTTCTTCGCAGAGGCGTTTTGGTACTCGCGCACCGCGCCGTCCGCGAACTCGCGCGCAAGCGGGTGTTCGGGCGAAATGACCATGTATGTCGCGCCGAACAGGGTGTCCGGCCTTGTGGTGTAAACGGTAAGCTCTCCGGCGCTTTTCCCCGAGGCTAGAACCTTGAAATCGACCTCCGCGCCCTCGCTGCGGCCAATCCAGTTTTTCTGCGCCATTTTAACGCGCGCCGGGTAGTCAACCGTGTCCAAGTCGTCAAGAAGCCGCTGGGCATACGCGGTTATTTTAAGCATCCACTGGCTTTTGCTGCGCCGCACAACCTCGCTGTGACAGCGCTCGCACTCGCCGTCTATGACCTCTTCGTTGGCAAGCACGCACTTGCACGACGGACACCAGTTCACCGGCATCTCGGACTTATAGGCAAGCCCCCGCTCGAACATTTTAAGGAAAATCCACTGCGTCCACTTATAGTAATCCGGGCTTGTGGTATCGACCTCGCGGCTGTAGTCAAAGCTGTAGCCAAGGGCCTTTGCCTGGTCGCGGAAGGCGGCGATATTGCGCCTTGTAACCTCGGCGGGGTGGATTTTATTCGCTATGGCATAGTTTTCGGTGGGCAGCCCGAACGCGTCCCACCCGATGGGGAACAGCACGTTAAAGCCCTGCATCCGCCGAACGCGCGCAAGGACGTCCATCGCGGTATAGGGCCGCGTATGCCCGTTATGAAGCCCCGCGCCCGACGGGTACGGGAACTCGATAAGCACGTAGTACTTGGGTTTCTCCGAGCGGTTAGAGGCCGCGTATACACGCGACTCCTCCCACTTGGCCTGCCATTTCTTTTCCATCGGTTTTGGTTCATATGTGCTGCTCATACCGCGTCCCCTTTGCCAATAAGCTCTTCCAAATCCCAAGTTTTCGCGTCCGCCCATAAACGCTCGACGGAGTAGAACGCGCGCGTCTCCTGAAGGAACACATGAATTACCACCGCGCCCAAGTCAAGCAGAATCCAGTTTCCCGAACGGTGTCCCTCGACGTGGTGCGGCACGATCCCCTTTTCTTTAAGCTTCATCTCGCACTCGCCGGCAAGCGTCTTCATATGCGTGCCGGAAGTCGCCGTGGCAAGCACAAAGAAGTCCGCAAGCACGGTAAGGTCGCCGACCTCCAGCACGCGTATGTCCTGCGCGCGCTTGTCGTCAAGCGTTTTGCACACAAGCGCGGCAATCTCTCTTGGGTTCATAGGGCGCTCTCCTTACTTTGGGCTTGCTGAATAACCGCACTGTTACGCCTCACAACTTTTTTCGACCGGCAAATTCGGAATTTTTCGCTTTGGTTTCTGCGAAACAAATCTCCAAAATTCGGAATTTGGCAACTCGCACCCTCGGTGCTTCGGGTCGAAAAAGAGTTGTTCAGCAGCCCTTACTTTGAATACGTGTGGTTTATCATCTCTTTG
>JAISVI010000045.1 GCA_031271665.1 Oscillospiraceae bacterium | reverse complement strand
CCTCTATGGCTTCCCTAAGCTCGGCATTTGGTTTTCTTCTGTCAAGACGCTTGACGTCAAACGGGATTCCGTCATGTTCAATCGCGGCGGAAATGAACATCCTTACCGCAGTTGAGGTATCCAGACCAAGAGTCGAGAATAAAGAATCTGCCGCCGATTTAATATTGTCGTCTATACGTATTTGCAGCGTAGCCATTGCAGCACCTCCAACGCAATTGTTTATACAGCAATTGTACTACAATCCAATAGTTTTGTCAAGATGCCGCAATACCGGTAACGCCCCCTACCCGCGAAGACCCTTCCTTTTGTACGCAAGCGCGAACAGCGCCGCCAGAACCGCGATATTGGCAAGTATTACGCCCAAAGGTTTTATAACGCCCGCATGGGCGTCGCTTACCGCTATGTTAAGCTGTTGGGTGTAGAACACGCTGAAAATCTTCTTGGCGGTATCGTTGAACATCGTGATCATCGGGCCGAATCCAAGTATCATCGCCGCAGGTGTGCCAAGCGCGGTGGCGGCCTGCTGATTCTTGCTCGCGATGCCAATCGTCGCGCCGAGAAGTATGGACGATAGGCAGCTTAGAAGCATAAAGCCAAGGAATTTGGCGAACCCCGCCCCCGCGTATCCGCCCATAAGCGCGAACACAACGGACACAACGCTTCCCGCCGTGAACAGAACCCCGCCCACACCCAAAAGGTACTCATGCGGCTTTACCCCCGCCATAACAAGGAAGCGAAGGCTTTTGCTCTCTCTGTCCTCGGCGATGGCGCCGCTTGCGGAGAAGATAAGCGCCATACCCGCGAAGATAGAGGAGAACATGGATACAAACATCGTGTCCGCTATAGTTTCGTCGGGCTTTGCCACAAGCACGGTAAATATAAGCGCCATAACGGGATAGATAATAAACTGAACCAAAACGGGTATGTTTTTGAACATGTCCTTCGCCTGTTTGACATAGATCGCCCGTATGCTTCTCATTCAAGCTCCACCCCCGTAAGTTTGATAAAAACGGCCTCTAAATCGGGCGTTGTCTTGAACGCGCCGTGGCGCGTACAGATTTCCGCGGGAGAACCCTTCTCCACGATAACGCCCCTGTGCAAAAGCGCGACGCTGTCGCAAAGTTTATACGCCTCGTCCATGTTGTGCGTTGTAAGGAAAACCGTCGCGCCGCCGTCCCTTAAACGCAGGATAAGGCTGTGGATGCCCCGCGCAGTGGCGGGATCAAGCCCGCCTGTCGGCTCGTCAAGGAAAAGCACCTTCGGCCTGTGCAGAACCGCCCTTGCAAGGGCAAGCCGCTGGCGCATCCCCTTGGACAGCGTGCGCACGGGCTTTTTCGCCGCATCCTCCAGCCCCACGTTTTTAAGCGCCTGCACGGATAACGAACGCGGGATACCGTAGACGCCCGCGAACACGTTAAGATTGTCAAGGCAGCTTAGACGCGTGTAAAGCCCGTCCTCGTCAAGCATAAGACCCGTTTGAAGCGGCCCGGCGCCGATGCTGTGGCTTCCGCCGTCCGCGTCAAGCTGATTTGTAAGTATGTTGATAATTGTCGTTTTCCCCGCGCCGGACGGCCCGAGCAGCCCGAAAATCTCGCCCTCACCGACCGCGAACGATACGCCGGACAGCACGGTCTGTTCTCCGAAGCGCTTGACGACGTTGTCCATTCTTATCATGGCTTTACCTCCGCAAAGGGGTCATACCCCAGATTCGCGAAATATACTTCCAGTGACTTCTCCACAAAGGGCTGCGCCGTCTTCCATTCCTCGCCCATGCTCCCGCCGAAGCCGTCCATTTTGCCGGACATCTCAACCAGTTCCGGCAAAAGACCCATATTCCCGCCGGTGAACTCGGTCACATAGTCCCACCATTCCTTGGCGAAATGCTGGCCGCGCGCGCTTTCGGGCGCGATGCCATGCCTTGGCAGTTCCGCCCCCTCGCGCAGAAGGCGTTTGAATGTGTCCATAAGCCGCTTTCCGCCGTCCGGGTCAAAACCGCGTATATGCGACATCAGTTTGTCGTCGAACTGGGTGATAAGCTCATAGTGTTCGTTGCCCATGCGCAGAAGCGCGACAATATCGGCGTACCGCTCCCAATTGACGGACGCCATTTTAAGTGTCGCGGCTCTAAGCTTCTCCGTGGCGTCAAGCGCCTTTGAAAGCGCGGCGATCTGCGCGCGTATCCCCTCCGCTTGCCCGGCAAGCGCCGCCGACACGTCCCCCGGCGTCTCAAGCGCCGGAAGTCTGCTTCTTATATCGTCAAGCGAAAACCCCAGATATTTCATCGACTGTATACAGTAAAGACGCACGGTGTCCCTGTCCGTATAAAGTCTGCGCCCGCCCTCGCTTTGCGCCGAGGGGGACAGCAGCCCCTCGCGGTCATAGTACTGAAGCGTCCGCACGGTCGTCTTCATCTTCTTGGCAAGCCCGCCCACCGTCATATATCCGTCGGGTATCGCCCTGTCCTTATCCATTGCGTCAAGCCCCCTTTCCGCCTGTGCCCATATCATAACACATGACGCGGCGTCACAAACAAGAGGGGATTTTTGGGCGCGGGTTTTTCCGGGGCTGCGGGCGGTTGGGGACGACCCACGGCTGACGCATGAATGTCCAATTTGCACAGACTGGATGTAGGGGCGGTCGTCCCCGACCGCCCGCAACCCCGGAAAATCCCGCAGGTGCGGGCGACCGAGGACGGTCGCCCCTACATGAGATACCGGTTTTTGTGCATTTTGTATGTTCATGCGTAAACCGTGGGGGACGACCGCCCGTACCTTGACACATATGCTATAATATCCGTGCAGCGGATATTATCTTCTCAAGATATAGCATTTCGCGTTCGCGAACCGGCACCTGCGGTGCCTATGCTATAATATCCGTGCAGCGGATATATCACTCGTGTCACGGAGGATGCTTTATGGACTATAACAAAACGCTTAATCTGCCGGAAACCGCGTTCCCCATGCGGGCGGGGCTTCCCTCGCGCGAGCCGGAGATGCTTAAGGACTGGACGCGGCGGGGTCTTTATAACGCGCTTATGGAAAAGCGGGCGGGAAGGCCGTCGTTTATCTTGCATGACGGGCCGCCGTTCTCCAACGGCGACATCCACATGGGTCACGCGCTTAACAAGATTCTAAAGGATTTTGTCCTGCGCTTTAAGAACATGGCGGGATTCCAAGCCCCGTATATCCCCGGCTGGGACAACCACGGCATGCCGATTGAAAGCGCCATTATCAAAAAGAACAAGCTTGACCGCAATAAAATGGGCATACCCGAGTTCCGCGAGGCCTGCCACGCCTTCGCGGAGAGCTTTGTAAACCGCCAAAGCGAGCAGTTCCAGCGGCTTGGCATCCTTGGCGACTGGGAAAACCCATACCTTACGATGGATCCGGCGTTCGAGGCCGAGGAAACGCTTATTTTCGGCGAGATGTTTGAAAAGGGCTATATCTACAAGGGAAAAAAGCCCGTTTATTGGTGCGCGCACGACGGCACTGCGCTTGCCGAGGCCGAAATAGAGTACGAGGACGACGAAAGCCTTTCCGTCTATGTCCGCTTCGCGGTTAAGGACGACAAGAACAAGCTTGGGCGTTACGGCGACGTTTCAAAGATGCGCTTTGTTATCTGGACGACCACCGCGTGGACGCTTCCGGGCAATCTGGCGATATGCCTTAACCCGGAGTTTGACTATGTCCTGTGCGAAAACGCCGGGGAGATACTTATTATTGCCGAAGCGCTTAAAGAATGCGTGGAGAAGGCCGCCGGGCTTGCCCCGATGCGCGTTCTGGGGCGGCTTAAAGGCCGCGAGTTCGAGTTTATGACCGCAAGCCACCCGTTCCTTGACCGCGAAAGCCTTCTTATCGTCGGCGACCACGTCACGGCCGAGGCCGGTACCGGCTGTGTCCACACCGCGCCCGGACACGGCGCGGAGGACTATTTTGTATGCCTTAAATACAAGCTTCCGATTCTTGTACCCGTGGACGACAGGGGGCGCATGACGGACGAGGCGGGTCCCCTTGTCGCCGGAATGACCACGGAAGAGGCAAGCGGCGTTCTTACCAAGGCGCTTGAGGAAAGCGGGGCGCTTCTGCGCGCGGAGAAAATAACCCACCCCTACCCGCATTGCTGGCGCTGCCACAGGCCGATACTGTTCCGCGCGACCGAGCAGTGGTTTTGCTCGGTGGACGCGATTAAAGACCTTGCCTGCGCGCAGGCGGACGAAGTGACTTGGTATCCCGGCTGGGGGCATGACCGCATGATAGCAATGGTGCGCGAGCGGTCGGACTGGTGCATATCGCGCCAGCGCAACTGGGGGCTTCCCATCCCGGTCTTCTACTGCGAAAGCTGTAAAAAGCCCATAGTAAGCAAAGAAACCGTTTCGCGCGTGGCGGACATCTTCCGCGCCGAAGGTTCCAACGCGTGGTTCAGCCGCACGGCGCAGTCGCTTCTGCCGGACGGCTTTGCCTGCCCGCACTGCGGCGCGGAAAGCTTCTCTAAGGAGACAAGCACCCTTGACGGGTGGTTCGACTCCGGCTCCAGCCACGCGATTCTGCGAAGCCGCGCGCTGCACAGTTGGCCCGCCGACCTTTATCTGGAGGGAGGCGACCAATACCGGGGCTGGTTCCAGTCCTCGCTTCTTACCGCCGTGGCCACAAAGGACTGCAAAGCCCCGTACAGAGCCGTATCCACCAACGGCTGGGTCAACGACCGCGACGGCAACAAGATGAGCAAGTCCAAGGGCAACGTGCTTGACCCGATGGCCGTCTGCGCCCAGTACGGCGCGGATATACTAAGACTTTGGGTAAGCTCGGTGGACTATCACAGCGACGTCTTCTTCTCGCAGGAGACGTTTAAATCCCTTACCGAGATTTACTTGAAAATACGCAACACCTGCCGCTTCCTGCTTGGCAATTTAAGCGACTTTGACCCGGACAGCCCCTGCGAAGAGCTTTCCGAAATTGACGGTTGGGCGCTTACGCGCCTTGACGCGCTTGTCGGGCGCGTTCTGGAAAGCTATGAGAAGTATGAGTACCATACTATATTCCACGCCATCCATAACTTCTGCGTTATCGACATGTCAAATTTCTATCTTGACATTATCAAGGATGTCCTTTACTGCGAAAGGAAGGACTCGCCCCTGCGGCGGGGCGCGCAGACCGTGCTTTACCGGGTGCTGGACACGCTTACGCGCCTTGTCGCCCCCGTGCTTGCCTTTACAAGCGAGGAAATCTGGGGCTTTATGTCGCACCATAAGGGGACGGAACTTGAAAGCGTACTGTTCAACGACATGCCGGAAAAGGGCGCGTACAGCGCCGATTGGGGCGCGGCGAAGCAGGCGAAGTGGGAAAAGCTCGCCGCGCTTAGGCTTGAGGTAAACAAGGCACTTGAAACGGCCCGCGCCGCGAAAGTAATCGGCAAATCGCTCGAAGCCGCCGTTACAATCCGCGCCGAAGGCGAAATGTACGACCTTCTGCTTGAAAACGCGAAACTGCTGCCCCAGGTGCTTATCGTATCCAAGGTGACGCTTGAAAAGGGCGCGGGCGCGGTTGAGGTAGGCTTCGCGCCCGGCGGCAAGTGCGAACGGTGTTGGGGTTACTTTGAAGACCTTGGCACAGACCCCGCGCACCCCACGCTTTGCCCGCGCTGCACGGGAGTCGTCGCATGAGCGTTAAACGGTTATGGCCATATCTTGCCGCCGCAGGCGTCCTTACGCTTGCGGATCAGGTGCTGAAGTTACTGGCGCGCGCCAACAAAGAGCTTTTGGTGTCCGGCGGCGGCTTTCGCATACCCGGATTCTTCGCCCTTACCTTCGTGGAGAATACCGGCGCGTCTTACGGTTTTTTAAGGAACGTGCCGAATATCCACTGGTTCTTCGTTGCCGTCGCGATTCTGGCCTGCGCGGGGATAGTCTGGGCGCTTAAAAAGGACGTTTTCCCGATTGTCCCCGCGCGCTGGGCGATGGCGGCGGTAATGGGCGGCGCGCTTGGCAACGCCCTTGACAGAATCTTCTTTGATGGACATGTGGCGGACTATGCGAAATTCACGTTTGCCGGCCCCGGACCGCTTAACTTCATCTTCAACTTTGCCGACGTCTGCGTGGTCTGCGGCGGCGTCGCGCTTATACTAAGCACCCTTCTCGCAAAACCGAAAAAGGAAGCCGCCGAGGCCGTGCCTTCGGCGGAATCCGCGCTTGAGCCGGAAGAAGACTCCGGCGGCGGCGCGCAGGAATGAACGTGACCGTTCCGGCGCTGTACGAGGGCAGCCGCCTTGACGTTGTGCTGACAGCGCTTGGCCCGCTGTCGCGAAGCGCCGTGCAGAAGCTTATAACAAGCGACCTTGTGAAAGTCAACGGGCGTACGGCGCGAAAGAACGACAGGGTGAAGGCGGGGGACGAAATCTGCGCGGACATACCCGCGCCCGCCCCGCTTGAGGCCGCGCCGGAGGACATAGCGCTTGACATACTGCACGAGGACGCCGACCTGCTTGTCCTTAACAAGCCCAAGGGGATGGTTGTGCATCCCTCGCCCGGACACGACGGCGGCACGCTTGTAAACGCGCTTCTGGCGCATTGCGGCGACACGTTAAGCGGCATCGGCGGTATAAAGCGCCCCGGCATCGTCCACAGGATTGACAAGGACACAAGCGGGCTTCTTCTTGCCGCGAAGACGGATTTCGCCCATGTCGCGCTGTCGGAGGCGCTTAAAAAGCGCGAGGTTGCGCGCATATACTCCTGCATCGCGCACGGATGCCCAAAGCAGGACGATTTTACGGTAAACGCCCCGATCGGCCGCCATCCGGTAAACCGCAAGAAACAGACGGTTCTGGAAACCGGGCGAAGCGCGGTGACGCATGTGCGCGTTTTAGAGTGTTACTGGGGCTTCAGCCTTCTGCGCTGCGTCCTTGAGACCGGGCGTACGCACCAGATACGCGTACATTTGGCGCATATCGGACACAGCGTGGTTGGGGACGCGCTGTACGGCCCGGCGAAGCCCGCCGTTCCGGGCGGACAGCTTCTTCACGCGGGAGAGCTTGCCTTTTCCCATCCGCGCGACGGGCGGAAGCTGCGCTTCACCGCCCCGCCGCCCAAGGAGTTCACCGATTTCCTCGCAAAGCTAAGGACATTGGATACCTGAAAATGCGTCGTTCGTAGGGGCGAACTGTGTTCGCCCGCAACGTACCAAACACCTGCAACGTACCAAACACCTGCAACGTACCAAACACCCGCAACGTACCAAACACCTGCAACGTACCAAACGATTAAAATATCATGCTTGGCGGGCGGCCAATGGCCGCCCCTGCGAAATGAGGGGTCTTTTATGGATGTCACCGGGGTGCTTTACGCCACGGATCTTGACGCGACGCTGCTTGACAAGCGTCAGGGGGTTTCCGAACAGGATCTGGCCGCGATAAAAGAGTTTACAAGGCAAGGCGGGCTTTTCACCATCGCGACGGGGCGAAGCCTTATGGCCACGGAAAGCGTTATGCCGCTTATACCGGTAAACGCGCCCGTGATACTGCTTAACGGGGCGCTTATTTATGACACGGCGCGGAAAAAGCCCCTTTACGCCGAGCCGCTTGCCCCAGAAACCCGCGCCGTGGCGTTCGAGGTTTCCGCAAGCTTCCCGGATTTGGGGCTTGAGATATTCACGGAAAACGAGAAATTCGCGATGAACCGCAACGCGCATATCGACGCGCATCTGCGCTCGGTGCGGTGCGTCGCCGCCGACGTTTCTTCTCCCCGCGAGGCGGCGGGCGACTGGTTTAAGATACTTCTGGTGGACGAACCGGCGCGTCTGGCGCTTGCGTATACGTGGCTTGAGGATACATACCGCGGAAAGTTCGATATATGCTTTTCCCGCGACACGCTTCTGGAAATCCAGAACAGGGGGACGGAAAAGGGCGAGGGGCTTGCCCGGCTTGCCAAACTTATCGGCGCGGAGAAGGTTTTCTGCGCGGGCGACAACGGCAACGACCTGCCCATGATGCGCCGCTTCCCGTCGTTCGCCCCGGAAAACGCCATACCCGAATGCAAGTCTGCCGCCGCCGTCTGCGGCCCCGCCCATGACATGGGGTTTACGGCGTTCGCGCTTGGGGAACTGCTTAATATGTAAAGGCAGGCGTACAGCCTTCATTCATTACGGAGTTCGGCGGATTCGTTTGCTATGCGCGCAAAGTCGCCCTCGACTTTCTTAAAGACATCGACAAGCACGGGGTCGAAATGCGTGCCGGAATCTTTGTAAATAATCCCGGCGGCGACTTCAGCGGGGAAGGGCTTTTTATAGGGTCTGGCGGACGTAAGTGCGTCATAGACATCCGCGATGGCCATAAGCCGCCCAAGCAACGGTATCTCAAGCCCCTTCAGTCCCGCCGGGTATCCGCTTCCGTCCCATTTTTCGTGGTGCGTTCCGGCGACGATCTCGGCATATTGCAGGAAAAGCTTGTTTTCCCCTTTCTCCGCCAGGCGTCTTATCGCCTCCACGCCCTTCGCGACGTGGGTCTTCATCGTTTCAAATTCCTCGGGGGTAAGCTTTCCGGGTTTGTTCAGAATGGCGTCGCTGATAAATATTTTGCCGATATCATGCAGTTGCGTGGAGGGAACAACATATCCCATGTTCTCCCACGAAAGCATCTCCTCGGAATATATGCCGTCCTCGATAAGGCGGTTTATAAGCAGCTCTACATATTTCTGCGTCCGGCTTATGTGTTCTCCGGTCAGCACGTCGCGGAACTCGACAAACTCCGCCACAATGTTTATAATCGAGCTTTGAAGCCCGAGAATCTGCGCCGTCTGTTCTTTTACCATGCCGGCAAGGTTATTGTTAAGACGCTTTAACTCCGCTTTCTGACGCTGGATAAGCAAATGGTTCTCAATGCGTTTAAGCAAAATCGCGGCGGAGAAGGGCTTTGTCACATAGTCAACCGCCCCAAGCTCAAGCCCCTCCAGTTCGTTTACCTCCTCGGATTTGGCCGTTACAAAAATCACGGGGATATCCGCGTACCGCGAGTCGGCTTTAAGCACGTGCATAACGTCAAACCCGCTCATGCCGGGCATGGCAATATCAAGCAAAATCAAATCCGGCGCGACCGTCTCCAAAAACTTGAAAAGCCTTTCGGCCGACGGCAGCGCGTAGACCTCGTAAGAGTCTTTAAGCATGTTCTTCGCGATGCTTAAATTGGCAAGGTTATCGTCAACCAACATAATTGTCTGCCGTTTTTTTGCTGACATACATACATTCTCCTTTGAGTCTGTTTACTATCTGTCCGCAGATGTTCTTTTGAGTTAAATTTGATATGCCGCAAGGAAAAAGCGGGGTGAGTGCTTTGTGCGTTCACAAGCGTTTTGACGCGGCGGAACGCGAATTTAGCCAAAAGACCGCCGTGCAACAGATGGTAAGCAGACTCTTATGGATTTTTCAAGTAAACCTGGCTTTTCTTCCGTGCAAAGAACTCATCCACGGCGGCAACTATTTCCTGCGGCGACAGCGTCTTCAAAAGGTATCCCTCCGGTCTGAGACCCTTTACTTTAAGGAAGCTTTCCTCGTCCTCAAGGGCTGTCAGGAAAATCACCGGTATGTCCGTCAGTTCCGTTTCCGTGCGTATCATTTCCAATACCTGCTTCCCGTCAACCACAGGCATGGCGTAGTCAAGAAGCACCAAATCCGGGCGGTTCAGGGATATGTATTTAATGGCCATAGCCGCGGAATTCGCGAGGAAAACGTTGTATTTCCCCCCCAGCCACTCCTTTACGCTTCTAAGCATGACCCCGGAGTCGTCAACGGCCAGTATTTTCTTCTTTACCTGCGCGCTGAATTGCTCTATCAGACCGCCAACCGCCTCTACCAGCCCGGTTGTGTTGATGGGGCGCGTAAACTCCTTGCAGATAAACTCGCTTGAGATAATCGCCCTGACCCCTTTAAGGGCATCCTGCGTGCCGATTGTAAAGACTGGGAGATCGTACGCGATAGCCCGGTCTTTCAGAAAATTAAGCGCAAGCTGCTGTTCAAGCAGCGCCTCGTCGGCGTATATCAAGACGCCGCGAACCGTGTCCTTTATTTGATTGATGGCGTCCGTATCGGCGCGGACAACGCTTACCCGATATGACGCGTTCTCGAACTTTTCCTTAATTGACCTAAGCAAAAAGCGCTCTGTCTCCGTGACTATAAGTATGCGCTGCATACAACGACCAACCTCCCGCCGTCATGCGCCGCCTTCCGGCAGCGTTTCCGCGAATTTCAAAAGCTCTTGGGCAAGTTTGATTACATCCTCCATGTCCGCGTCCGCGGCGTACACGCCAAGCATATCCGCCAGTGCCTGATACTCTGCGGGGAAGTGAAGCCCCTCCAGTCTCTCCACCGCCGCGTCCACGCCGTCCAAATCAAACCCGTCCGCGGCCGCGATAAGTTTTCTAAGCGTCAAAGCCAAGTCTTTGCCGGAAACCTCGGTTTTGCCGCGGCTGTGCGTCTCGGCGAAGGATTTCAAAAGCGGCCTGAACCCCCTGTACCGCGCCAGTACGGCGGGTGCTTCGCGCGCCATGGCGTCTTTGTTCCCTTCGACGCCAAGACGCTCTAGCTTGCGGAAACCGTCTGCGAGTTCCGCGGCTCCGATAATTTGCGCGCTGGTCTTCAGCGCGTGGGCTATGGTCGTCACGTCGGAAATCCGCCCTTGGGCAAGGTATGTTTCAATTTGGTCGGACTTAAAGTTGATAAGCTTGTAAAAGTCCCTTAAAAGTTTAAGGAACAGCTCTTTTGAACCCGAATGCCTTATCCCCTGATCCGAGTCTATCCCCTCTACATCCGTGAAGCCGCCGGTGTCTTGCGGTATATTCATGGCGGATATCTCTTCAAAGGCCATGTTGTCAACCTGCTGGCGCAGCCACCGGACAAGTTCTTCGCCGTCCCCGTACCGGAAGGATTCAAGCTTATCCATCGCCCCGTCCACGCCGTCCATGTCGAAGGCGGTGCTTGCCCGGCGCAGCTCGCGCAGAACCGCCGGGTCAGGCTCGTCGGCAAAAGGCTTTTCAGAGGGGGGATCAGTCAAAACGCCGTCAAGCGCGTCCAAAACCTTCCCCATATACTCCGCGAACGCGGGATGACCGGCCTTGACCGCGCCGGAATCCCCCGCCTTGGCGGCGGTTTCAAGCTCTTTTGCCATATCCCCGGCTTCCTGCGCGCAGACGCCGTAGCTTGAACCTTTAATGCCGTGTACTGCTATGGCGTAGTTCTCCGTATCCCCCGACTCCAAATAGCCATGCAGTTTCTCCAGAAGACCCCGGGTTCCCGCCGCGTAAGAGCGCAGAATGCCGGCAAGAACCAGCTCGTCGCCGCCGAACCGCGCAAGCGCCTTGGCCGTATCAAGCCCGAAGACGGACACGCCCTTCAGCATGGGCGACTCCTTCTCCGGCGCGTCGTTACCGACTTCGTCAATGCCGGTTTCAAGGCTTTTGTCGCGAACCCACCGAAGAAGAACCGCGTCCAGTTTCGCGATGTCGATCGGCTTGGAGATAAACGCCTGGAAGCCCCTGTTTAGAAACATCTCCTCGCTTCCGGCCACCGCGTTGGCGGTAAGGGCGATAATGGGGACTGTCTTCGCGTACTGCGTGCCGATTTCCTCGCGTATAACGCGCGTTGCCTCCACGCCGTCTATCCCCGGCATCATATGATCCATAAACACCGCGCTGTAGCGCACCTTTTCCTCGCGGATGGCGCGGATTGCGTCCGTTCCGCCCGTCACGCTGTCAATGCGCATACCGTACGGCTTCATAAGCCCCTTGGCGACGTCCAGATTGGTGATGTTGTCATCTACCAGCAGCACTCTGGCGTACGGGAACTGAACGCGCTTCACACGTGAGTTCCTGTCAAGCTTGTTTACGGAGTACTGGAAGCGTTTAAGACTGTCCGCCACGTTCGATCCGATCACGTCGTCGCTTACGCGCCCCTGCCGCAGTCTTACCGTGAAAACGCTGCCCTTGCCGTACACGCTTTCGACCGAAACAGTTCCGCCCATCATTTCCGCAAGGCTTTTCGTAATGGAAAGCCCAAGGCCGGTTCCGCCCGCCTGATGATAGGACGTGGCGCCGAACTGCTCGAAATCGGCGAACAGACGTCCCAGATGATCGGGACGGATACCGATGCCCGTATCGACGACGCGCACGGTCATCCATACCGCGCCCCCGTCGCGCGCGCAGGAAAGGCCGAGTTCCACCGACCCCTCTTCCGTATATTTGAAGGCGTTGGACAAAAGGTTGCTTATTATCTGCTTGACCCGCAGACTGTCCCCGAAAAGGCGGGCGGGCAGATCCCCGTCAATGTTCAAAACAAAGCGGATGGGTCTGCTTCCTATGCGCAGTATGTTCTGAAGGACAGAGTCGTTTATAAGGCTGGGTACGTCATACGAACTTGGGATTATCTCGAACTTCCCGGACTGTATCTTGGAAATATCAAGGATATCGTTCACGATGCTTAACAGAGTAGACCCGGAATTGTAGATTTTCTCAAGGTTCAGCTTTACATCCTCGTTCATATCCTCGTTTCCAAGCGCGATTTCGGAAAGCCCGATAATCGCGTTAAGGGGCGTGCGCATTTCATGGCTCATACTGGCAAGGAAGTCGCTTTTGGCGGCGTTGGCTTTCTGCGCCTCTTTAAGCGCGGTTTCTAACTGCGCGGAGGTGTCCCTGATCTCGGAAATCATTTTTTTCTCTTCGCGCAAATCGCGCGAATACGCCGCGACAACGTGGTCGTCACCGTACGGGACGCGCATCATCGTGATTTCCGCAGGAACCGGGGTGCCGTCCGGCATCCGGTACATCCACTCATGGGTGCAAGAACCCTTTTCAAACGCCTCGCGGACAATGGCCCCGGCCTTTTCCCGCGTCGTCCGTCCATCCGGCTGAACCTCCGGCGAAAGCTCGTAATAGCGGTCTATGTACTCCTGCTTGTCTTTAAGCCCGAAAAGCTTGACCGCCGCCTCGTTGCATTCGATAAGCCGGTAGTTCTTATCCCAAAGCCTGCACGCGAGCGGGTTTGTATCAAGCATAAGCTTTACCCGGTTATGCTCTTCGCGTATGGCGGCGGCCTGGGCTTTGATCGTGGCGTTAAGCTTCTCAAGCGCGCGGTTCATCAAATCCTTCTCCGAGCGCGGCTGCAAAGTGAACGACAGTCCGCCGCTGGCGATTTCCTCCACCGTTTGAACCTGCCGTCTGGTGTTTTCTATCATGCTGTTAAACGCGTCGGCCAAGGTGCGCGTTTCATCCTTCGTGTTTACGGGAATGTCAAGTTCGGTGTCGCCGACCGCCAACGCGGACGCGGCCTTGGTCATGGCGCGTATCGGTTTTACTATATGCCCGACAACGATTAGCAGTACGGCGGTGGCAAGGGCAAGCATGGCCGCCGTAATCACCCCGCCGCCCCGCACAAAGTCCCCGATGGTTTTCAGCTCTTCGTCAAAATACTGCCCGACAAAAAGCATTCCGACGGCTCTGCCGTCCGAGCCGTTTATCGGAGTGTACCGGCAGACGGCCATACGGCCAAGAATATCCACGCGCCCCGAATAGGTATTTCCGGCCAGCACGGTTTCCGCGATATGCGCGTCCGCCCTGGTCCCGGTAACGCGGACGCCGTTTTCCCCAAGCACCGTCGTGGCAATACGTTCGTCTCCGAGGACAATCGTAACCTCGCAGCCCATAATTTCCTTGATTTCGTCCACGAACCGCTCTGTGTCAAGGCGGAATCCGACAGACACAACGCCGATTACCTCGCCCCGTCCGTTAAAAACCGGGGTTCCGGATCGCACGGACAGGCGCACGGCGGTACCCTCTTCAACGGCGGTCAGCGCCTCGCCGTAAATGGCCGAGCGTATATTGGCCTGGGACGTGACGATATCCCCGTACTCTTCCGGCGCATGGGTGCGAGCTATCACACGTCCATGCGCGTCGGTGACGGTGCAGAACTCAACGCCGCTGTCCTCTTGGGCCGACAAGGCGCGCGCAAGTAAGGCGTCGCGGTTTCCCTCTTCAATCGCGGCGACGACCAACGGGTCTCTGGAAACGCCAAGCGACACAGCCGCCGCCTCTGCCTTAAGCGCCTCAAGTGCGTTAAGCGCGACGTCCGTCGCCGTATCGACGCCTTTTACGGTTTCGTCGTCCACAAAAGAGGAAAACTGCAAAATGTTCCAAAGCAACGTCGAGGCGGCGACAGCCAGCACGATAAGTACCGCCGGAAGCAGTATCTTGGCCTTAATGCCCGAAATGGCCATCATCTCCTCGGTTTCAGTTCGAGGGTTTCCGTGTCAATGGGATGATACCATACGTCCCATGAAACGTCAACGGCAAATGTACGTTTTGACCGGATGACATTTCAATAATTGGACGCTATACAGCTATATTATTATACTTAGTGTCTGCTGGTTCAATCAAAATGTATTGCGGGGGGCTTGTTGAAAAAAATCAATATCTAAGTTTTATAACTTTTAATGACGTTTTATACCATGACAGGCACTAAAACACAATTTTTACGCGAGATAATATTTTTGTAAAACGCTTTGGACATGTGGGACGTACGGCGCTTTACTCCAGTGGTGACAAGACTTTCACGAAATCGGACATCTGATGTTTCAGGAACGTCACTGGCGATTCAGCATAAGCTAACGGCGAGGGTATCCCTCAAAACAAATTGTAAAGGAGAGAAAATGATTGTCACTGCCGGCATTTCCGGATAAACCGGAAGGATATTCAATTGAGGATTCAATTTCTCAGATTCTTACCTCTATCGCGATGGAAGAAATTGGCCTAAGTCACATACTTAACTCAGAGGGGGAAAAACTGCAGTATGTCCTTGGCACTCTTACCGACGCAAGCAAGCCGAATCCGACAATCCCCGAAATACTGGAGGTGAACGAAAGTGTCAAAGACATGCTTGGCGTCGTATCGACAAACCAGATGTTCCTTTTTGGGAAGATGTCCGCAGCGCTTAACGCGCATTTCAAAAACCAAACCTCGCGGGATTCAAACGGCGGGGATACCCCGCCGGATAAGCCGCCCGACAAACCGCCGATTCTCGCTGTCCCGTCGGCGGCGGACGGGAGGATACTGACGCCACAGAAAACGGGCGATACCGCCGAATGGGTTGAGATCGCGCAAAACGGCGGATATTCGCTTATTGTCCGCACGAAGTTTATCAACACCTTCGGCTCTTTGGCGCAGAAAGATAACCCGGATTATCAGGCGACGGCCTTCGGCACGTCAAACGCATACGGCGGATCCGCCGTACGCAATAAAATCAACGACTGGTTTACGGGGGCGGCGTCGGTAGACGCGGACAATCTCGCGGCGGACGCGAATCTGCGCAAATTCACGATGAAAAGCAACGCGGCTGTGCAAACCGGTACGGGTACGGCCGGGCCGGGCGGCAAGGGCGACAGTTTCAGCAAACCCGTCGCGCAGGGCGCACCCTCGGGTCTTGACGTGGCTTTTGCGTTAAGCTACAGCGAAGCGGCCAATTTCATTTCCGACGAATACGGTTGGGGCGGCGACAATTTCACGCCAAGCGACACGCCTGCCCAAAGCAATTTCGCGAAGCTGCAACTGCCGGAAGGAAGTCAGTTCTGGCTGCGCTCTCCGGGAAGCGATTCCGACATGGCCGCGTCGTTAAGCCAAAGCGGAAGGGTCTTTCAGTCGGCGGTTGACGGGTCAAACGGCGGTCTGGGTCTGCTTTATCCCGCCTTGTGGGTTGACTCTTCCGTATTTTAAGGCAGAGTATGGCGGGAAGGAGTTGATTAAATGTCAATGCCGGCGTTTCCGGACCCCAAGACCATACTGACGCGCGACGAGGCGATCAGCGCGATTCTGATCTCTATCGCGCTTGAGGAGACAGCCCTTAGCCATATAATAAACGCGGAGGGGGAAAAGATTCAGCGCGCGCTTGAGAAAATAAACGCAAGCGCCGATATGCGCACGGTTTTAGAGGTCAACCAAAGCGTGGCGGCTATGCTTGAACAGATAACGGATATGCAGCTTGTTTTGACAAACAAACTGAACAAGGCGCTTAGGTGCATACAGAAGGACAGTACGGAAAAGCCGCCGTGCAAAAACGCCCAGCGGCCGCCGTGTACCGCGAAACCGTTCCCGTAAAAGCAGGGGCAGGGCGCGCCCTCGGTTTGCGCGTTCTGCCCCTTATATAATCCCCGCCGACGCCGCGATACGTACGGCGTCGGCGGTGTTATGCGCGCCGAGTTTTCCGAAAATACTTCCTATGGACGAGTTGACCGTGTTGACGGACAGGGACTGTTTTGCCGCGATTTCCGCGCGGGACAGCCCCCGGCAGAGGTCGCCTAACACCTCGCGTTCACGCGGCGACAGGGTCAGGGCGCGCGCGCCTCCCCTTGCCGTTTCAAATTCCCCGCGCATCTCCGACTGCAGCTTGGCGAAACAGGCGGCCTTGCGCCTTACGGTTTCAAGCCAGCCGGGATCAATCCCGGAATGGCGCAGAGCGTGCGCGGCAAGTGTGCGCATGTCCTTGCCAAGCTCGGCAAAGGGCGTAAGCATGTCTCCCGCCTCTTTGTGCGCCACGCGCAGCGCGTCCAAGGCGGAATCGGCGTCCTTCATTTTATAGTGCGCGCACGCTTCCGTCGCAAGCATTTCCACCCGCCCGTAAAGAACCGATTCCCGGCGCTTCATTTCCCCGATATAGGCAAGCAGCGGGGCGTAGTTCCCCGTCAGATAATGAAAGCGCGCCTTCAACTGGTTGGCCGTGTTCTCGATGTAATACGCGTGGCTGTAAGGCGAAAAATTCTCCGTAAGCCAGACGGGTACTTTTTCCGGCATATGAAGGGCGCAGTAATACCACGCATAAGCGGCGTCGCAGTTCAAAAAGCGGTGGGAATAACTTTTTTCGGACAGCCTTGCCTCCGCCTCGCGCAGAAACCGCTCGGCATTCCTGCGCTTTCCCCGGTAAAGCGCCAGACGCATAAGGTAGAACAGCGCCTTGTTTTCAATCTCAAATTGCCGATGTTCCCGCGCTTTGGCAAGCGCGTCAAAAAATAGCGGCTCCGCCGACTTCATATCCCCCCGATAGAAGCAAAGTTCTCCCCGGCAGAGGGCGGAGATGCCCGCCGCCGCGCCCGCCCAACAGCGGGTGATATGTGTTTCCGCCCTCTCTGCGGACTTTATATATGTCCGCGGGGAATCTCCGGCAAGACTTGCCCAAAAGCCGATCGGCATATCGGCGTACTGGTCGGGCTTAACCGGCGCTTTTACCATGCACTCGCCCATTTTGGCATAGTACGCGTCAAAATCGTACAGGCCGTCCGCCGTACACATAAGCGCGCGGATATTCCCCCAACTGTAATAGATAAGCGCAAGCGTCCGGCTGCGGAAAGGGTCTTCCTCCGGCAGGCGGAGGAAGCGTTCCTCATACGCGCGCATAAGCGAAACCGCCTTCTGAAATCGGCACAGGCGGACGACTGTCCGTACGTGCATCACGGCGAATCCGAAAATTCTCTCGGAAAGCCCCTCCGGGGCGCTTTCAAGGATATCCGCCGCCTGAAGCGCGATGTCGTGCGGCATCTGCACCGGCAGCGCGGACAGAACGGCGACGATATTCTCGTAATCCCCCACCTTCTCCAGATAACGCAGCGCGTCGGACTCAAAGCCGTTCCGGGCGCACCACCGGGCGGCGGCGCGGTATGTCCCGGTCACTTCCTCCCGCGAAAGGATATCTTCTTTCGTGCGCAGAAATTCAAGAAAAAGGTGATGGATCAAAAATGCGTTGATGCACTCGTCAAAGCGTATACAGGCGTTCTGCCGCCGGAGTTCCGAAAGGATATCCGCGTTTCCCCCGGCAAGTTCGTCTATAAGGTCGGCGGAAAGGTGGTCAATAAGCGAAACACGCACCAGAAATCTGCGAAGCCCTTGGGACATCGGGCTGAACACCTCTGTCTCCATAAGGCTATATATATTGCGCCTTATTGCCGTTCGCGCATATCCGGCGTATCCCGGCGCTCTTTTTAAGGAATGCGCCACAAGGCTTACCGAAAAGGCCCACCCGCCGGTGTCCGCGTGAATTTCCTGCAGATTCTGGCGCGGTATTGAAAGCCCCTGTTTGCCGAGATACCGGGCGAATTCGTTTTCTGTGAAATTAAGGTCTTCCTCGGTGACGGTGCGGATAAGCCCCCTTGTTTGTCGATCTGACAGATTTATATCCGGCAGGTCGCGGCAAATCAGAATCACCGAAGTATTCTCAACGCAGTCGCGAAGCCCGCGCTCTAAAAAACAAAGGACGTCGCGGTGATTTATAAAATGCAGGTCGTCAATTACGATAAGGCGCGGCCTTTTTGGCGCGCCGCGTCTGCGCATGTCCAAGTGGCGGTTTATCTTGTCCTGTGTGTCGGGAAATCCGCGTTCGGTACACTGCTGCGCGAAATCCGCGTTCCATCCGGCAAGAAGCTTAACATACTTTGCCCAAAAGCGCGACCCGGCGTTATCGTGTTCGGAAAGCTGCATCCACGCCGAGGGCAGCGGGCAGGCGCGGGTAAAGTCAAGGACGGCGCGCGTTTTGCCGCAGCCCGTCCCCGCGCGCACGATTGTAAGCGGATATTTAACCGCGTCCGCAAGCAGTTCGTTAAGGCGCGGACGCGGAAGACATTCTGTAAGGTCAGGCGTAAAAGGCGGCATCGCTTGTCACCCCTTTTAAATCCTGTGCAATTATACGAAAAGCGCCCGCCGCGTATGACACGCGCGAAAATACCAGGTTGCAGACAAAGCCGTTTTGCCCCGAGCGCAGCGAGTTGCAGGGCGCGGAAAACTGGAGCGAAACCGCAGTTTTGTGAAGTTTTTCACGCTTGCCGGGCAAAAGGGCGCATGGCTGCACGACTATGTCGTTAATCTAAATACAGCGGGTTTTGCGGCGAAGCGCCGCCGTTTTACCGCCCCCTTGCGCGGCGCGGGAAAATTTGCGGCGAAGTCTGTTTTGCGGCGAAGCGGCTGGCTATGATAACGGCACAAGAGGAGGTGCCGTTATGGAAAAGCACCCGGAAACCGGAACGCAGGGGATGGCGGGATGGCAGTCCGCCTTTGATGCCTCTGTAAGAATCCGCAGCAAATTTGATATAAAGCGCAAACGCGGTGAGTTTATCGGGGCTTTCGCGCCCTACGGATACGACAAGGCTCCCGGCAACAGCGACGCGCTTATCGTGGACGTGGAAGCGGCGGCGGTAGTCAGGGATATTTTCGCGTGGTATACGGACGGGCATATGAGTTTGGGCGCAGTGGTAAGAAAGCTTAATGCCCTTGGCGTCCCCAATCCCACGAAATACAAAAACCAAAAGGGTCTGAACCTTAGAAACCCGCACGGGAACGACGGGCTTTGGAGCGCAAGTTCCGTCCGGCGGGTTTTGTCCAACGAGGTATATTTGGGACATATGGTGCAGGGACGGGAGAAAACGGTCAGTTACAAGGCGCATAAGGCGATGAGAGTGCCAAGGGATGACTGGTTCGTTGTCGAGGGAACCCATAAGGCGATTGTAAGCGGGGACACTTTTGAAAAGGCGCGCCAGATTTTAAGCCGGAATGTTAAAACCGGGGCAAGCGGAGGGGTCTATCCGCTTGCCGGGATTTTAAAATGCGGCGAGTGCGGAAAGGCCATGTCCAGAAAGTCGTCAAAGGGCTATACTTGCTATTGCTGCCGGACATACAGGGAGAAGGGCGCACAGTTTTGCGGCCCGCACACGATCCGCGAGGATGTGTTGTTCCGCGCCGTTTTAGAGGCAATTAACCTTCAAACATGCCGGATGGAAGATGCGCGTTCCTTGCTCAGGCGCGTTCAAAGCGCGTCCGAAAAGCCGCAGGTCGCGCCCGGCTTTGCGGATAAGCAAGCGCTTTTGGAAAAAGAGCTTGAAGGCGAGGCCGCCGTTTTTGACAAAGCCTATTACGATTTCGCAAGGGGGCTTATATCGGAAGCGCAGTTTATAAGAATCCGGGAAATCTGCGAAAAGCGTCAGTCAGAGTTATCGGCGTCGAAAGAGATGTTATCGCAGGAAGTCAAAAATACAAGCAAAAACACCGGCGTCCAATATGCCGGCTTAATGATGTTTCTGAAAAACAAGCGCTTTCCGGTGCTTACAAGAAAGCTTGCGCTTGATTTTCTTGGTCTTGTATGTGTGTACGCGGACAAGTCGCTTGAGATACGCTTCCGGTTTGCCGCCCCATCCGCGCCGCCGTGTTCAAAGCACGGGGAGTGCGCAAACCAAGACAATCCCCGTTTGTCCGAAAGCCGCGACGGGGTAAAGATGAAAATCGTTTACGCCGGAGAAATGTCAATTGACGAGGCGCTTTATAGGTATTTTCTCAAGGTCTAGCGCCTTGCGTCTTTGGGGACGGAAACATTTATCCCTTTTCTCCCAAAACCTATTAGATATTTACTCAATTTTGACCTTATATGTCATTTTATGTTGACGAGAAAGGGAATTTCTGTTAGTATCAAATCTGCCGCGTTTATCACGGCGAATTTGATAAAGGGAAGTGTATCATGAAAAAGCATGTACTAATCATAGCGGCTATCCTTGTGCTCTCACTTGTTTGCCCGGCGTGTCAGGGGCTGAAAAGCGACGCACCGGAAAACACGGCCTCCGGTGAAGTAAATACGCCCGCCACGACAATAATCCCGGAAGACAAGCTTCCCGATGCAACCAGGGACGCGTTTGAAGACATCTTTGGAAGCGGGCCGGAGATAGTGATGGGCGGGGACTATCATCGTGGATTTGCCACCCTTGAAAACATGAACAGCTTTACATCAAACGGCGGCATTGACCTGTCGGGAGTTGAATACGGTTCGCCGAGGGAAGTGTTCACCGAACTCCTGACAACGCCGGACGGAATCGAGTTTATGGTAGAATGGATTGAGAACCCGGACTATGAGTCCAGAAACGACACATATGTTTACACCGAAAAGAACGGCCTTTCCCTTTCCTTCTTCGGGATAGACAACGACAGCGAAAGCTGGGCGGAAGACACCGTGGCGGATTTGATTTTGGAGGAATCCTCCACACTTTATAACACTTTGTTTGGCAGCACGGGCGTTGTGTTTGACGAAAGGTATAACCTCTATTGGATATGTACGCTGTACGGTGACAAAGACGCGGCCGGTAATTTTGACAACGTGTATTTCAACGTGTCCGGGTCGCAGCGGACGGACGAAAGAAATGTCACGGATTTTGAGATAGAGCTGTCTTACTGGCTGATTGATGACTTTGCTCTTTCCGATCAGCTTCCGCACCTGCGTACCGCGCTGGACGCCGTTTCTGTAAGCTATACGCGCCTGCTTCCGTACATAAAGATCATGTGCGACGCGGTGGGATATTGACCCGCCGCGCGGACGCCATCCGGCGTTTTGTCAAAAAAAGGTTTTAATTTGCCGGGATAATATGACTGGACAGGTAGCGCTTTAACTGTTATAATTGGGTGCGTTGCTTTAAGTCTTTTGATATGAAGAGGTGAAAGCATGTCGCTTCAGGCCATTAAACAGGTTACGGAAGCCGAGCGGAGCGCGTCCGACGCCCTTGCGGCCGCCGAGAACGAGGCGGCCGAACTGATCGCCGCCGCCGAGCGGGACGGCGAAGCTTTGCTTGCCCGCGCGGGCGAGGCGGCGGCCGCGGAATGCGCCGCTTTGCTTAAAAAAGCCGAGAGCCGCGCCGAGAACACCGCGCACGAGATTGCCGCGAAAAACACGGAAGAGTGCGCGCAGCTTCGCGCCGACGCGGAAAAGCGTCTGGCGGACGCACAGGCGCGCATTGTCGGAAAGGTGGTGGGGCGCTGAATGTCCATCGTGAGAATGAAGCGGTTCGAGCTGCTAGCGATGGAAAACGACAGGCAGGTTCTTCTTGCCGGCCTTCAGCGCGCGGGCTGCGTCCATGTGGACGAGCCGGAGAACGCCCCGGACTGGGCGGAAATCGCGCTTCTCGCGGGCAGGGCGGAAAACGCCCTTGACGAGACGCGCGAAAAACTTCTTACAATTGGCGACGCGCTTGACATCCTGTCAAAGCATAACGCCATAAAGCGCCCCTTCCTTGCGCCCAAGCGCGCCCTGCGCCAGAAAGAGCTGCTTGACCCGACGGGCGTTGAATTGGCGCTTCGCGACGCGCGGGAGATCATAAGCCAAAGCAGGCGCATATCCGCGCTTGCCGCCGAGGAAGGAAAGCTGGAGGCGCTTGTCGCGGGGCTTGAGCCGTGGGAATCCGTTGACGTCCCGCTTGACGCGCCGCAGACCGCGCATCTGCGTATCCTGTTCGGATACGCCGCCCCGGACGTAAGCTGGGAAACGCTTGTTTCGCGCGCGGAGACGGACGCGCCGCTTGCGCAGCTTTATCCGGCGGGCGCGAACCGCGAGGGGGTTTACTTCCTTGCCCTGTGCCACTCCGCGCAGGAAGAGGGGCTTCTTGAACTGCTTAAAGAGTACCGCTATACGCGCCTTCAAATGCGCGAGTTCACCGGAACAGCCAAGGCGAACATAGATCGGCTTTCCGAACAAAAGCGCAAAAACGCCGCCGAGCGCGAAGAGATTGCCGAGCTGCTTCGCGCAAGCGGCGACAAGCAGCAGCCCCTTGAGCTTGCCTTCGACCACCTCTCCACCGCCGCCGGGCGCGAGGAAACCGCCGGGCGGCTTATGGCCACACAGCGGACGTTCACGCTTGCGGGGTGGGTGCCGGAGTCTGCGGCGGGGTATCTTGACAGGGCGCTTTCCGCGTTTGACTGCGCGGTAAGCTATGAATCCCCCGGCGAGGAAGACGACGTGCCGGTTCTTCTGCGCAACAGCAGTATAATCGAGCCGATCAACATGGTCACGGAGATGTACAGTCTTCCGAAATACACAAACATCGACCCGAACCCCATAATGGCCCCGTTCATGGCCGCGTTCTTCGGGATGATGTACGCCGACATGGGTTACGGCGCGGTGCTTATACTGCTTGGCTCTCTCGTCCTTAAAAAGAAGAAGCCGCAGGGCAGGCAGGCGTACATATGGAAGCTTCTTCGGCTTGGCGGCATATTCTCGGTCATCTTCGGCTTTATCTTCGGAAGCTTCTTCGGGGATCTTATCCCCAGTTTCGCGAAAGGCTTCCTTGGCGTTGAAAACCTTTTCGAGAAGCTGTTCGGCGGGAGGTATCCGTTTATCGACCCGCTTCAGGGCGCGATGACGGTTATTATCATGTCGCTTGTCTTCGGCGTGATTCACCTGCTGTTCGGCATGGGCGTGAAGGCGTATCTGCTTATACGCGACGGAAAGCCCCTTGACGCGCTTATGGACGTTGGCTCGTGGTGGCTTACCTTCGGCGGCATCGCCGCGCTTGCCCTTGGCGCAACGCCGTGGATTATGGTCGCCGGGCTTGTCTCTATCGTGCTTACCCAAGGCAGGCACAACCCGAAACTGGGCGGCAAGCTTGTAAGCGGGCTTGGAAAGCTTTACGACATAACGGCCTATCTCTCCGACGTTTTAAGCTATCTGCGCCTTATGGCGCTTGCCCTTGCTTCGGGCGTTATCGCGAACGTGTTTAACATACTTGCCACAATGGGCGGCAAAAGCGTGGGCGGAATCCTTCTTTTCATTGTTATCGTCCCGGTTGGTCATGCGTTCAACATGGCGATAAACATCATCGGCACCTATGTCCACGCCGCGCGCCTTCAGTTCCTTGAGTTCTTCGGAAAATTCTTCGACGACGGCGGCCGGCCGTTCGCGCCCCTTAGCATCAAGACCAAATATGTGGATATATTGAAGGAGGACAACTAGCAATGGACACTTTCGGCAAGCTTTTCTTCGACGTCTTCAACGGCAACGTACTGGCGTACATCGGCATCGCGCTTGCGGTGCTGCTGCCCGGCATCGGCTCGGCAAAGGGCGTTGGAATGGTCGGTGAGGCCGGCAGCGGCGTTATGACCGAGGATCCAAGCAAATTCTCGCGCATACTGATCCTGCAGGTTATCCCCGGAACCCAGGGGCTTTACGGCTTCGCCGTGGGTCTTATCGCGCTTATCAACCTTGGCGTTATCGGCGGCGCGCCCACCGCGCTTAGTCTTGGCCAGGGCGGCTATGTCCTTGCCGCGTGTCTGCCTATCGCGCTTGTCGGCTGGCGTTCCGCCATTTCCCAGGGCCGCGTTGCCGCCGCCGCAGTCGGTATTGTCGCAAAGCGCCCCGAAGAGATGTTCAAGGGCCTTATGATGGCCGTTATGGTCGAGTTCTACGCAATCCTCGCGTTCCTTGTGTCGATGCTTATGATCCTCTTCTTTCAGGCGTAAGGCATGGGCGGGATCGAAAGGATTATCGAGCGCATCGCCGGTGACGCGCGCGCGGAGGGCGAAGGCAAGCTTGCCGCCGCCCGCGAGCGCGCCGACGCCATGCGCCGTGTAAGCGCCCTTACCGCCGAGGCGCAGCGGCAGGAAACCGTCAGGAAGGGCGAAACCGCCGCCGCCGACCGCTACGAGCGGCTTGTGGGCATGGCGGAAACCGAGGCGCGCAAAAAGCTTCTTGCCGTTAAGCAAGAGCTTATCGAGGAAGCGTTCTCGCGGGTCACAGACGCCCTTGCCGCGCAAAGCGAGGAAGAGAAGGTCGCCTTCCTGTCCGCGCTTGCCGCCGAAGGCGCTGTAAGCGGAAGCGAAGAGCTTGTCCTTACCCCGGCGGATCATACGCGCTTTGGTAAAAAGGTGCTTGAAAACGCCCTCGCGGCGCTTAAAAAGGCCGGAAAGCCCGCCGAACTGCGCCTGTCCTCCTCCCCCCGCGCACTGGAGGGCGGCGGCGGTATCGTGCTGCGCGACGGCGACATAGAGATTAACTGCTCTTACGGCGCGCTTGTCTCCGCGGTAAAGGACGACCTTACCCCGGAGATCGCGAAAATACTGTTTGCGTAACCTTGTATCGAGGTGATTGAGTGAGGGACACCGATTACGCGTCCGCCGATATGCGTATCCGCGCGCTTGAGCGTACACTTTTAACGCGCGAGCGGCTTGAGCGCATGCTCGACGCCAAAACCCTTGACGAGGCGATGAAGGTGCTTGCCGAGTGCGGCTATGCCGAGATGCGCGAACCCACCGCCGCCGCCCTTGAGGAAAGCCTTTACGCCGAGCGAGTGAAGACATACGCCCTGATTAAGTCCGTTTCGCCCGACACGGGTCTTATAGACGTGTTCCGGGCGAGGTATGACTACCATAACCTTAAAGTGCTTGTTAAGTCCGAGGCCACGGGCGAGGACGCGGAACGGCTTCTGCTTGACGCGGGCCGCGTTCCGGTTTCCGCGCTTTGCGAGATGTACGGCAATCAGAAATGGGCGCTTATGCCCGGCGCGATGGGGGAAGCCGCGCAAAAGGCGCGTGACGTTCTGGCGGCCACCGCCGACCCGCAAAGGTGCGACTTTATACTGGATAAAGCCTGTTACAAAGACATCCTCGCCGCCGCGCAGTCCTCGCGGGACGCGTTTTTAAGCGGTTACGCCGCGTTGCTTATCGACAGCGCGAACTTGCGCGCGGCGGTGCGCTGGCTGCGTCAGGGGCGCGACTCCGCGCGGCTTGAAAGCGTTCTTATCGACGGCGGAAGCGTACCGGCCTTGTCATATCTCGGCATTCCGGCATCCGGCGACGGCCTTGCCGGTATGTTCCGCGGAGAGCTTGAACGCGCCGCCGAGCTTGGCGAACAGGCGGTAAAAAATCGGCGCGAGCCGCTTACATCGTTTGAAAAGCGCGTGGACGACAGTCTTACGCTTTATCTGCGCGGCGCGAAGTACATCCCCTTCGGGCCGCCGCCGCTTGTGGGCTTTCTCGCCGCGAAAGAGTCCGAGCAGTCCGCCGTGCGCGCCGCCCTTGGCGGGCGTATGGCCGGGTTAAGCGCGCCCATGATACGGGAAAGGCTGCGTGAGTGTTATGTCTGAAAGCTTTGCCATATCCGTGCTGGGCGACAGGGGAAGCGTACTGGGATTCCGGGCAATCGGCCTTGACACGCACTTCGCCGAAACGCCGGACGAGGCGCGCCCCATCCTTAAAAAACTTGCCCGCGACAGCGCGATTATCTACATCACGGAGAATCTGGCCGCCGGGCTGAAGTCCGATATTGACGCATACACCGACCGCGTCACGCCGGCCATAATCACGATACCGGGAAAGTCCGGCTCGCTGGGGCTTGGCATGAGCCAGCTTAAAAGCGCCGTGGAACGCGCGGTAGGCGCGAATATTTTGGAAACATAAGGGGACCGAGAATATGGGACAAATAGTGAAAATTTCCGGCCCGCTCGTGGTCGCCGAGGGTATGGGCGACGCGAGCATGTATGACGTGGTGCGCGTCGGCCCGCAGAAGCTTATCGGCGAAATAATCGAAATGCGCGGCGACCGCGCCTCGATACAGGTTTACGAGGAAACCGCCGGACTGGGACGCGGCGACGCCGTGGAGTCCACCGGAGCGCCCCTTTCCGTCGAGCTTGGGCCGGGCATGATGGAGAATATTTACGACGGTATCCAGCGCCCGCTTGAGCAGATACGAAGCCGCTACGGCGACCTTATCGCCCGCGGCATAGAGGTTTCAAGCGTTGACCGCGAGAAAAAGTGGGAGTTTACCGCCACCGCCGCCGTCGGCGACAAGGTGTCCGGCGGCGACATTCTGGGCACGGTTCAGGAAACCCCGGTGGTGCTTCACAAAATTATGGTGCCGCACGGCGTTTCCGGAGAAGTCACCGCCATCAAAAGCGGGGAATTCACCGTGGAACAGACCGTGGCGACCGTGAAGACTGCGGACGGCAAGCGGGAAATCACGATGATTCAGAAGTGGCCCGTGCGCAGCGGACGCCCCTATCGTGAGAAGATCATGCCGAACGTACCGCTTCAGACCGGGCAGCGCATTGTCGATACGCTGTTCCCCATCGCAAAGGGCGGCACCGCCGCCGTCCCCGGCCCGTTCGGCTCGGGCAAGACGGTCGTCCAGCACCAGCTTGCGAAGTGGTCGGACGTGGACATAGTCGTCTATATCGGCTGCGGCGAGCGCGGCAACGAAATGACCGACGTTCTGCGCGAATTCCCGGAGATTAAAGACCCCAGAACGGGCGAAAGCCTTATGAAGCGCACGGTGCTTATCGCCAACACCTCCGATATGCCCGTGGCGGCGCGCGAAGCCTCTATCTACACCGGAATCACCATCGCCGAATACTTCCGCGACATGGGCTTTGACGTGGCCGTTATCGCGGACTCGACCTCCCGCTGGGCCGAGGCGCTTCGCGAAATGTCCGGTCGCCTTGAGGAAATGCCCGGCGAAGAGGGATACCCCGCCTATCTGTCAAGCCGTCTGGCCCAGTTCTACGAGCGCGCGGGGCGCGTTAAAACCCTTGGAGGCGACGGCACAAGGCTTGGCTCTATCTCCGCAATCGGCGCTGTCTCGCCGCCGGGCGGCGACCTTTCCGAGCCTGTTTCCCAAGCGACGATGCGCATTGTAAAGGTGTTCTGGGCGCTTGACTCCGGGCTTGCCTACCGCCGCCACTTCCCCGCGATTAACTGGCTTAACTCCTACAGCCTTTACGAGGATGTTCTCTCGGACTGGCTTAACGACAATATCGACAAGAAATTTTCTGCCCAGCGCGTTTGGGCGATGGGTATTTTACAGGCCGAGGCGCAGCTTGACGAAATCGTGCGTCTGGTCGGCATGGACTCGCTTTCCCCGGACGACCGCCTTACGATGGAGGTTGCGCGCATGGTGCGCGAGGACTTCCTTCAGCAGGACGCGTTCTCCGACACAGACGCTTACTCCTCCACAAAGCGCCAGTACGCCCTTATGCACATTCTTCGCGAGTACCATATCCGCGCCCAGGACGCCATGTCGCGCGGCGTCGGTATTAACGACGTTCTCGGCCTTCCCTCCCGCGAGAAGATCGGCCGCGCGAAGAACGTCACCGGCGACTTTGAAAACGCCTATGCCGAAATCGAGCGTGACATCATAAGCGAGCTTGCCGGTCTTACCCGCGCCGCGGCGGCAGGTTCCGACACCAGCGCGAAGGAGGTCCAGTCATGATTAAGGAATACAGGACTATCCAAGAGGTCGCAGGCCCCCTTATGCTTGTGCGGAAGGTCGAGGACGTAAGCTTTAACGAGCTTGGCGAGATAGAGCTTCCAACCGGCGAGAAGCGCCGCTGCCGCGTTCTGGAGGTCAACGGCTCGGACGTGCTTGTCCAGCTTTTCGAGTCCTCCTCCGGCATCAATTTGCGTGACAGCAAGGTGCGCTTTTTGGGCAGAAGCCTTGAGCTTGCGGTTTCCGCCGACATGCTCGGGCGCGTTTTCGACGGCCTTGGGAACGCCAAGGACGGCGGCCCGGCCATTCTGGCCGAGGCGCGCATGGACATAAACGGCCTTCCCATGAACCCGGCGGCGCGCAACTATCCCAACGAGTTTATCCAGACGGGCGTTTCCACCATCGACGGTCTTAACACCCTTGTGCGCGGCCAGAAACTTCCCATATTTTCCGGTTCGGGGCTTCCGCACGCCCAGCTTGCCGCCCAAATCGCGCGCCAGTCGAAGGTGCGAAGCGCGGACTCGAAGTTCGCCGTCGTATTCGCCGCCGTCGGCATCACGTATGAAGAGGCCGAGTTCTTTATCTCCGACTTTAAGAAAACCGGCGCGATTGACCGCACGGTGCTTTTCGTAAACCTTGCCTCCGACCCGGCGATCGAGCGTATCGCCACGCCGCGCATGGCGCTTACCGCCGCGGAATACCTCGCCTTCGAGCAGGATATGCACGTCCTTGTCATTATAACCGACCTTACCAACTACGCCGAGGCGCTACGCGAGGTTTCCGCCGCGCGCAAAGAGGTTCCGGGCAGACGCGGCTATCCGGGCTATCTGTACACCGACCTTGCCACCATGTACGAGCGCGCGGGACGCCGCCTTGGCAAAGAGGGTTCCATCACCATGATCCCCATCCTTACCATGCCCGAAGACGACAAGACCCACCCCATACCCGACCTTACCGGCTATATCACCGAGGGGCAGATTATCCTGTCGCGCGAACTGTACCGCAAGAACGTACACCCGCCGGTGGACGTTCTGCCAAGCCTGTCGCGCCTTAAAGACAAGGGCATCGGCGCGGACAAGACCCGCGAGGATCACGCCAACACCATGAACCAGCTTTTCGCCGCCTACGCGCGCGGGAAAGAGTGCAAAGAGCTTATGACGATTCTTGGCGAGGCCGCGCTTACCGACGTTGACAAGCAGTTCGCCAAGTTCGCCGACGCGTTCGAGCGCAAGTATATAAACCAAGGCTATGAAGAGAACCGCCCCATCGAGCGCACCCTTGAAATCGGTTGGGAGCTTCTTACGATTCTGCCCAAGACCGAGCTTAAACGCATCAAGCCGGAGTATATCGAAAAGTATTACCCGGAGGGCGTGAAGAATGACTGACTATAAGACGATGTACTATCATATGGCGGGACGCATGAGCGTCGCGATTGATACTATGGCTGTTGCTGTCGAAGCATTGGAGGCCACTACAAAATCACTGGCAAACTTGACAGATAAACTGAAGAAGTCGTTGCTGGTGACAGAAGATATGTTCATTTCAGAAAGCGAGTCCGGGGAGGAATCCGATGGCCAGACTTAACGTCAACCCGACCCGCATGGAGCTTACGCGCCTTAAAAACCGCGTACGCACCGCGCGCAGGGGGCATAAGCTGCTTAAAGACAAGCGCGACGAGCTTATGAAGCAGTTTCTTGACTTCATGCGCCGCGACCGCGACCTGCGCCGCAAAACGGAAGAGGCGCTTGGCCGCTTTTACGGAAGCTTTAACGTGGCAAGCGCGCTTATGAGTCCGGAGATGCTTGAACAGGCGCTTCTCTACCCCAAGCAAAGCGCCGCGCTTACCATGAAAACCCGCAATATTATGAGCGTAAACGTACCCGTTTACACCTTCAAGACGAGGAACTCCGACCCGGCGGATATCGCCCCTTACGGTTATGCCGCCACAAGCGGTGAGCTTGACGACGCGCTTGACGCTCTGGCCGAGATTTTCGGCGATTTGCTGGAACTTGCCCAGATAGAGAAGGCCGTCCACCTGCTTGCCGGGGAAATCGAAAAGACCCGCAGGCGCGTAAACGCGCTTGAGTACGTTATGATTCCGCAGCTTGAGGAAACTATCCGCTATATCTCGATGAAGCTTGACGAAAACGAGCGCGGAAACCTTACGCGCCTTATGAAAGTCAAGGACATGATGCTTAAACAGGCGGGCTACGGCGCGGAGTAGGGCGTATAAGGCAGGTGAACCGTTATGTCTGCTCTTGTTACAGATACGGCCAGAATGATGGAAATGCTTCCGATTGAGGATCAGCATTTCGCACATGAGTTTGTAAGAAAACTTGTACTTGCCTGGGATCCTGATTTTACAAGGGTTACACCAACAGAAGCGGCTCGTATCAAGGCGGCGGAGGAAAGCGGATTTATTCCCGAAAGTGAGATTAATTGGGAAACGATCGGGCGGTGACTCAAATGATTTTCGCGCGGGTGGTTTGACGCCCGCGCGAAAATTTATATACTTAAGATGTGCGAGGTAAACGCATGGATACAAAGACAAGCAAGGCCATTATTTTCATTACAATCGCGCTTACCATACTTGTATGGGCTGTTTACATTATATTTGCTCCTGCGGAATTGGAAACTGTATCGGTGACGTCTTATACGATGCCACTGGGGCTAGGCGCATGGATGCTGTATGGGATGCGCTATGAGTTTCAGAAGCGGAAAAAAGCCGGCAATTTCAGAACGCAGGATAAAATCGGTTTGGCGCTTGGCATAGCTATAGGACTGGCTCTTATAATTGGCGGAATATACAGCATTGCGGCGGCTTTTACAGGAAGATAAAGGAGTATAAGACTACGTGAAGTTTATCGTTACAAGTGACTTTATGATAAAAACACTGTCGGGGCTGCTGAACGAGCGCGAAAC
>JAISVI010000019.1 GCA_031271665.1 Oscillospiraceae bacterium | reverse complement strand
GACGGCGTGGAATACTATCTGCCGGCCGAACACATCCTCTTTTTTGAAACCCAGGACGAACAGGTATACGCGCATACCGCCCGCGACGTGTACCGTATAAAGCGAAGGCTTTACGAACTTGAACGAGAGCTTCCCCGCGTATTTGTACGCGTGTCCAAATCTGCAATCGTCAACACCGCGAGGATATACTCCGTCACCCGTGATTTTACCGGGTTTTCATCCGTAAGTCAAGCGCATTTTCGCGACACGCAGAAAACAATTTACATATCCCGCCGATACGCGGCAACCCTGCGCGACGCGTTGGGCGCATACTAGAAAAAGGAGGCGTTCTTTACATGAGACGCAATTGGTTTTGGGGGACATTTCTGCTTTTGGCGGCGGCGTTCATTCTGGCGACAAGGTTTATGGACTTCGCCGAGTTCGGCGTGGGAAGCGCTATCGGACTTCTGCTTTGCGCGGCGGTTCTGGTTCAAACGGTTGCAAGCAAGGTGTTTGCCGGGGTGGCGTTTCCCTTGGCGATAATGTATTATATTCTGCATACGCCGCTTGGCTGGCCGCATATCAATATTTGGATGCTTTTGCTCGCCGCGCTGCTTGCCACAATCGGCCTTGCCATACTGCTTCCCAAGAAGCCGCGCCACGCGTCCGGGCAAAAAAGCTATTCTTATTCCTACGGCGTGGACGTTGAACGCGACGGCGACAGCGTCGCCCCGAAAGACGACCCGTCCGCCTGCAGCGCGGGACGCGGCGAGTCCGGCGGCGACGATGACGAGCCGTTCATCTCCTCGTCCTTCAGCGGGGTAAACCGCTATCTGCAAAGCCAGAACCTGCGCGGCGGCACGCTTTCAAACAAATTCGGCGCGCTTGAGATATACATGAACAACGCAAAGCTTGCGCCCGGCGGCGCAACGTTCAATATAAGCAGTCAGTTCGGCGCGATAAAGCTTTATGTCCCAAAAGAGTGGCAGGTTATAGATAACCTTACAAAATCGTTCGGAACCGTGGACATGAAACCCCGCTTCTCCGCCGCGCCCCCCGACGCCCCGGCGCTTACTCTTGTAGGAAGCGTCAGCATGGGCGCTGTAGAGGTCGTGTACGTGTAGCTTGCGGGACTGCTTACTGGCCAATAAACTCAATCAATCGTTGTTCGTCTGCGGCGGTTAACTTACCTATGGGCATTCTGCCGTTTATAGCCGCATACGGCAAATCCCGAATAGTATTGGTATCGATGTAAGAGGGGCTATTAAGCCCGGCTTGCTGCCAGTCTATTATCTTGAAGTATCTAGCGCGAACATATTCACTTTTATTTTCATACTGCGTGGTGATGGTGAATACATATATCACATCTCCTTGTTGCTCAAGAACAAGCACCGGACGCGTTTTTCCGTTGCCTTTCCATGCAATATAGGCGATGAAGATGTCAAATGTATTCATTATCCGTTTATAGCCCAGTCGTATAACTCGGGGTCTTCATCCTTATCGATAATTATATGTCCCTGCGCGTCTACATTGACAGCCTTATGGGAGATACTCCTGCGCGTTATCGCCGATAACAGTTTTTGCCCGTTTGAGGGTATGGGCTCTGGCAGAAAAGGAAGTGCCTGTACCGCTATGATCTTGCGATAAAACATTTCAATCGCCGTTGTTTGGTCTATTCCCATTCGGGAAAGGAGTGTAGACGCTGTTTTTTTCACATCGGCGTCTATTTTAACGTTAACGGTTGACTTCGCACTGCTCATAATACCGCCTCCATATTTAGAATAGCAGTTCTTCATTCTATTGTCAATATAGTGGCGTGGCAGCCGATAGAAATTTCTACATTGACAAAAAGGTTCCTTGGTTTTCTTGCCTTGGTAGAACAGACAAGCGATAGCCAAGGGAGTTTACAAGCGTATTAAACGTCTGCAATGTTGGATTTCCGTGTTCGCTAAAGCTTGCGTAAAGCTGTTCGCGCGCAATTCCGGTTTTGTTTGCTATTTTCATCATCCCTTCTGCGCGGGCAACATTTCCTAAAGCTTTAGTTATTTGTTTGGGGTCTTCTGTCGCAAACGCTATTTCCAGATATGCGTATATATCTTCCTGTGTCTCAAGGAATTCCGCTGTGTCCCATGTGCTGGTCTTATTCATTGAAATACCTCTTTCTTTATTGCCTTCGCTCTTTCGATATCGTCTTGCTGGCTGGACTTGTCGCCTCCGCAAAGCAGAACAATCAATTCTTTTCCTCTGTGACAAAAGTAAAGACGATATCCCGGACCATACTCAATCTTTTTCTCATATACACCGCCGCCGACAGATTCGGTTTTCCCCACGTTACCTTCTTCCATGCGGTCAATGTGTACCAATATGACGGCTTTGGCGTGCCGATCTTTCAACTTTCGCAGCCACTCGGCAAAAGTCTCGGTCTTATCTACTCTCATAGCACGAGTGTAACATATAAATTACACCGCGTCAAGCGGCATTTATTAAGGCGTACCTTAAAGCCTGTTTACTATCTGTTCGCGGATGGTAAACAGGCTCTTATCACTGAACGCGCTTCCCGAAAAGGCTTCGTACGGCTTTCGCGGCGGTGTACAGGCATACGCTTAATTTCGTAAGTGACGCCAGAATCGCGCAGACGGCAATTCCGTCCTCGAAGCGCGTGAAGAAGCTGCCGACGGACGGAACTTTTGCCGCCATGAAGACGGGGAACTCGGCGGCTGACAAATTGTATCCGCCGATTAGAAAAAGAGTTTGAAGTGTGACAAGCATATAAACAAGCGCCGCGATCGCAAGCCCGCCAAGCATCACGCGCACGGGTCTTATCCCGTTGCCGTGCCGCGACAGCACGGGTAAAACCAATACGCACTGTAAAAACGGGAACGCGAACATGTTAAGCGACGCATGAGCCACACCCTCCGCCGGGCGGTCAAGAAGGGGCAAAACTGCCGCGAAGTCCATCTCCGGCACTCCCGCCGCCGCCGTTAATACAAGGATAAGCCCAACGACCGCGAACACCGCGACCGCCCACTTCGCAAGTGTTCCCGCGCCCTTTGAGAAAAGGTACGCCGCCGTAAAAAGCAGTATAGCCGGGAATATGTGCGGCGGATTTGGAAGCTGGGTCTTGGTAATAAACACTGTGATATGTTTAAGCGTTACAAGCGCGGTACAAAGCGAGTAAAGCGCAAGCAGGACGGTTGCCAAAGCTCCGCCGAACCTGCCAAGCGCTTTTTTAAGCATATCGAAAAAGTCCAGATAGGCGGCTTTTGCAAGCATCCATCCGCAGATAAGATAAACGGGAATCGCCGCGACAGCCGCGAAAAGCAGAGCAAGCCAACTGTCCCGCCCGGCGGCGGTGCTTACGCGGTATATGTCGCCAAGCAGAAAAAGCGCGGTAAGGCAAACGGCCTGACGCGGGTAAACAGACATCCGCTTCATACCGCCCCGCCCTCTGAAAACCCGCAAAGCCTGTCCCCGTCAAACAAAGCGAAGCCGTGAAGCTCTATAATTTTAACGCCCTCTTCGCCCTTGACCCCCGCGCCGCTGTCGTCACGCAGTATGACAAGGGGAAGTTTAAGCGGCTTCCCCGGCGTGTTCACGGCCTCGGCTATGCGGTAAAGCGGAACGCCGCTTTTTTCGCGCTTGCCGTCCTGCGGGTCGATAAGCTGTATGACGGAATACGCCGAAACCCGCGCGTCCGCCGACTTTGCGGCAAGAACGCCCTCTGCCGTCCCGCGCGCGACGGCCATATTTGCCGTTTCACGGATTTCCGGCTTGCTTAGAAGCCATTCTAAAAACTGAGAAACACCCTCGTCCTCGGCAAGCGTCTGTCCGACGATGACGATTTGCGTATTCCCAAAATAAAGATTGCCGGAAAGCTGACTGCGTGCCGATTCAAGCGCATTCGCGAATGTCGCGCCGCGCGATTTGACTAATTTCGAGTTCATCGCGCTTTCGTCGGTCGAGCCGGAAACGTCAAGTATCTCAATCGTAAGCGCGTACCCTTCCGGGACGCTGTCAACGCCCATGCCCGCCACAATATCAACGTTTTTAAGCTCGGAGTAATTCACGCACCCGCAAAGAATCGCAAAAGCAAGCGCGGGCAATGCCGCGCGCAGCGCCCTCATCTGCGCTTGCCCGCGCTTGGCGCGCGGCGGCGTCTGTCCGCGGCAAACGGCGGTCTTTCGTCCATCTTCCACATCGGGGCGCGGAAGAGGATGTCCTTAATGCTTTGAAGCCTGAGCTGTCCGCTAAGGGTGGTCTGCGATACGCCGAAACTGCGAAGGCTTAAAATATGCGCGAGGATAAGCGCGCACCCCGTTATAAAGCCCGGAAGCCCAAGGACAAGCGAAAGACCAAGCACCAGATACCGCCCGGCGAGAGCCGCCGCGTTAAGCCTTTGCACAAGAAGGCTTGTCATACCTGTAAGCGACACCACGATAATAACGACCGAGGACGAAAGGTGCGCGGACACCGCCGCCTGTCCCAGCACAAGCCCGCCGACAACGCTCATGGCCTGACCCACGCCCGTTGGCATTCTGATGCCCGTTTCGCGAAGTATCTCAAAAACGATAAGCATCACTATAAGCTCCAGCGCCATCGGAAGCGGCGCGGACTGTCTTTCCCACAGAAGGTTGATTAGAAGCGGCGTTGGCATAATGTCGTGGCGGTATGCCATAAGCGCCGCATATGCCCCCGGAACCGTAACCGTCAGCGCGAAGCCAAGCATTCGCAGTATCCTTGAAAAAGAGGTATAGAAAAAGTTCATATAGTAATCTTCGTTGCTTTGAAAATTCTCGATAAAAAGGTACGGAAGCGTAAGAACAACCGGCGTTCCGTCCACGAAAAGCGCTATGCGCCCCTCAAGCAGATTGGCGGCGGTTACGTCGGGACGTTCGGTAAAGCCGACCGACGGAAACGGCGACAGGCGGTTATCCGCGATAAGCTCGGCAAGCCCGTTTGCGTCCATTACGCCGTCGATGCTTACTTTTCCAAGCCGCCGATTAAGCTCGTCCAAAATATCACGGGTTACAAGGCTTTCAAGATAGCACACACACACGCGTGTGCGCGAGCGTTCACCAAGCGCGAAAAACTTCATTTTCAGATCATTTGTGCGAAGTCTGCGGTGAACAAGCGCAATGTTGTTGATAAGCGCTTCTACAAAGCCCTCCTTGGGGCCGGACAGAACCTTTTCGTTGTCCGGCTCGGTCACGCCGCGCCCCGGAATCCCTTGCGCCGGAATGACAAGCGCCCTGTCCGTACCGGGAAGCAGCACAACCGCGTCGCCGCCGGCCACAGACTCGACAATATCCGCAAACTGCGCCGTCGCTCTCGGCCCGTGCGCGAAAAGCGCCTGGCTTATCACCGCGTCCGCTGTATCTTCGCCGCGCGCGCGTATTTCAAGCTCGATAAGCGGCTTTATTATGCTTTCACCGACGAATTTCTGGTCGATCATACCGCCGCAGTACGCGAGAAAAAAGCGCATATCTTTTCCGCGCCCCTGAACCGGGCGCAGTATAAACGTTTCATCACCCGCGAAAAGCGCGGAAAGCGTCTGCGCGTTTTTGTCAATATCCTTAACAAGCACAGCC
>JAISVI010000126.1 GCA_031271665.1 Oscillospiraceae bacterium | reverse complement strand
CTTGAGACGTTTACCGCCTACGGACAGGACGGCGTGACCCTTGAAAGTCTTTTGTCCGAAGGCGTTTGGTCGGTTGCGGGCGTGACCGGCATCGACTTGTTCAGCGTCTTCCGCGTTTCCGGGAACGAGGGCGGCGAACCCCGCCTTATGCAGATCTACCGGTGGATAAAGGCGGAGGGCGGCACGGTGTCCGTGGACGAAAGGCTTCGCGTTGTGCCAAGCAACCCGCTTGTAAACCGCTGGATATCGTCGCTTTTAAGAAACGAGTGCGTCTGTCTTACCTTAAGCGAACTCAGCGGGGACGAGGCCGAATTTGCCGCCGCGTTCGGGTTCAGGACAAAGGCGCTTGTCCCCATTTTTTCTTTCGGAAAACTTTGGGGGGCGGTGAACTTTGACGACTTTTCCAAGGAACACCGCTGCGACGCGGAAACTTTGGCTTTTTTACAGTCGGCGGCGCGTCTTTGCACGAACCTTATTATAAGGGATGAAAAGTCGCGTCTGGCGGAAGAGGCTTTTGACGCGTACAGGAAAGAGTCGGAGAAGACCCTTGGCACCCTTACCACAATACTTAACAGCCTAGACGCCATTATTTTGGCCACCGTCCCGGAGACCGGCGAGATTTTGTTTGTCAACAACAGGAACAAGGCGTTTTTCGGCGTAAGCGGCGACGCGGAGGGAAAACGCTGTTACAATTTTCTGCGCGGTAAGGAAACGCGCTGCGCGCACTGCCCCTATCACAGACTTAAGGACGCGCCGGAAACCGCCGTACACTGGGAGCAGACCGCGCCGCACACAGACCAAGTCTACCGCATGACGGCGCTTCTTATCGACTGGCCCGGCGGAAAAAAGGCGCACCTTGAATTCGGCGTTGACATCACCGGCGCAAGACGCACGCAGCAGGCGCTTTTAAGCCGGGAAAGGATTATCGACGCGATAAACCGCGCGGCGCTTGTCCTTATGTCCAAGCAAGAATCTTCGTTTGAGGACGCGATGACCGAGGGGGTAAGCATTATCGCGGACGTGGCGCATATCGACCGCCTTTCGGTGTTCCGCAACGCGCAGACCGCAGACGGCCTGCATGTGTCGCAGATATACAGATGGCGGAAAAAGTCCGGCGGCACGACCGAAACCCTTGACAAGCTGAAAGACCTTGCCTACGGCGCGCTTGCCCCGGGTTGGGAGGAGATACTGTCCTCGGGGCGCTCTGTCAACGGCCCGATACGCCACAGACTGAGTTCCGGCGTGCTTACACAGTTCGACTGCGTAAGCATCTTGGCCATGCCCGTTTTTTTCGAGAGTAAGTTTTGGGGCTTTGTCCTTTTTGAGAACCTTGGGCAGGAACGGGATTTTACCGTGTACGAGGCGGACATGCTTCGCTCGGCAAGCTTTATGCTTGCCAACGTGGTTATGCGCAACGAAGAGGCGAAGAAAATCCGCGAGGCGGACGAGTACTCAAAGCTTATGCTTAACGCAACGCCCCTTAGCTGCGTGCTGTGGAGCCGCGACCACAAAATCATAGACTGTAACCGAGCCGCCGTCACGCTTTTCGGGTACAGCACAAAACAAGAGCGCATCGCGCATTCCGACGACTGTTTCCCCGAGTACCAACCGGACGGAAGCCGTTCGGAAGAAACAATAAAGCAGATAAGAAACAAGGCGTTTGAGGAAGGATATCTTGTAATCGAGTGGATGAACCGTATGCGGGACGGAACGCCGCTTCCGGCGGAGGTAACGCTTGTGCGTGTTAAATACGGCGGGGATTATATCCTTGCCGTGTATGTCCGCGACCTGCGCGAGCAAAAGCTTATGATGCAGGAAATCGAGCGCCAGAACAACCTTCTTCAAAGCGCGCTTATCGAGGCGCAGTCCGCCAACAGCGCCAAAAGCGATTTCCTTTCTCGCATGAGCCATGAGATGCGCACGCCTATGAACGCCATCGTCGGCATGACCGATATAGCGCGGGGAACGCGGGACGTTGCGAAAAAGGATTCCTGCCTTGACAAAATCGACGGGGCGTCAAAGCATTTGCTTGGCGTTATCAACGACGTCCTTGACATGTCGAAGATAGAGGCCAATAAACTGGAGCTTTTTACGGAAGAGTTCGTGTTCGCCAAAACGCTTCAAACGGCGGTAAACGTGATAAGCTTCCGCGCGGAAGAGCGCAGGCAGGCGCTTTACATAGATATCGACAAAAACATTCCCGCAACGCTTATCGGCGACGAACAGCGCCTTGCGCAGGTAATAACAAACCTTATGTCAAACGCGGTAAAGTTCACGCCGGAGGGCGGCGAAATCCGCATTGACGCGGCCCTTGTGTCCGAAGAAAAGGGTATGTGCCTTGTGCAGATAAGCGTGGCGGACACCGGCATCGGACTTACGGAGGAACAGAGGACGCGCGTGTTCAACCCCTTTGAACAGGCCGAATCCGGCACGGCGCGCAAGTTCGGCGGCACCGGCCTTGGCCTTTCCATCTCAAGGCGTATCGTAGAGCTTATGGGCGGGGAAATATGGGCCGAATCCGAAAAGGGGAAGGGCGCGAAATTCACCTTCACCGCCGCGCTGCGCCGCGGAAAAGCGCCCGCCGGAATCCCCGTCACTGAACCCGCCGAACCCGCGGTGTCCGACGACGATTTTTCCGGGCATACCATACTGCTTGCCGAGGATATAGAGATAAACCGCGAAATCGTCGCGGATTTGCTTGACTCCACGAATCTGACCGTTATATTCGCCGAGGACGGGCAGCAGGCGCTTCGCCTTTTTATGAAGACTCCGGAAAAGTTCGGCATGATATTTATGGACGTGCAGATGCCCGTTATGGACGGCTATGAAGCCACGCGGCGAATACGCGCCTTAGACATAACGCGCGCAAAAGAGGTGCCAATAGTCGCCATGACGGCAAACGTCTTCCGCGAGGACATCGAGCGCTGCCTTGAGGCGGGCATGAACGCACATATCGGCAAACCCTTCAGTTTTGAAGAGGTGCTTGCCATGCTTAAAAGGTATCTGTCATAACGTGTGGCATGACGGTAAAACCGAATACGATGACAAGCGCGGCGCGCCGGGAAAGCGCAATGCGGAAGTATCTAAATCCCCAGGATAAGCTTCGCGAGGGTGAAGAAGATTACAAGCGAGCCCGCGTCCACGATGGTGGTTATTACCGGCGAGGCCATTACCGCCGGGTCAAGTTTAAGACGCTTCGCGCCGATGGGAAGCAGACAGCCGACGGATTTTGCAAGTATCACGGTGCAGTAAAGCGAAAGGGAAATCGTTGCGGCAAGCACCGCGTTGTGGCTTTTGTCGGTAAGCCATACGCGCAGGAAGTTTACAACGACAAGCGCCGCGCCGCAGAGAACGGCAACGCGCAGTTCTTTCCAAAGCACCTGAAGCGTGTCTTTAAGCGAGATTTCCTCAAGCGCTATGCCGCGTATCACAAGGGTAGAGCTTTGCGCCCCGGCGTTCCCGCCTGTCCCCATAAGCATAGGAATGAAGGCGATAAGCGCGGGCATTACGGAAAGCCCCTCTTCGAACCCGGCGATAACCGCCTGGGTCACCGTGGCAGACAGCATCATAAGCATAAGCCAGAAAACGCGGTTTTTGGTCATCTTGAAGACCCCGGTTTTCAGATAGGGCGTCTCCGACGGCGACATGGCCGCCATTATCTCAAAGTCCTGGGTTGCCGCCTCTTCCTGTACGGTAAGCACGTCGTCAACCGTCACGATTCCGACAAGCCGCCGTTCGTTGTCCACAACCGGCATAGCCAAAAGGCCGTACTTGCGGAAGTCGTTGGCAAGGCTTTCTTTGCTTTCAAGGGTTTGGGCGGATATGACCTGCGCGTCCATAATATCCTCTACCGCGTCGCCCGGCTTTGACAGAAGAAGGGTGCGCACGGAAACCGCCCCCATAAGGCGGCGCTCGTGGTCGATTACATAGCAGGTGTAGATGGTTTCCTTGTCAACGCCGGTTCTGCGTATGATGTCAAATGCCTCGCTGACGCTGCAGCCGCGTTTAAGCGCGACGTACTCGATCGTCATAACGCTGCCCGCGCAGTCCTCGGGGTACTGCAGAAAGGCGTTTATCATCTCGCGCTTTTCCGCCGGGACGCCGGCAAGCACCTTCTTAACGACGCTTGCGGGCATCTCCTCGATAAAGTCAACCGCGTCGTCAAGAAACATGTCTTCGATAATCGCGTTTATCTCGCGGTCGGTAATCGCCCCGACAATCTCGCGCTGAACCTCGTGGGAGAGATAGGCGAAAACCTCGGCCGCCTTGTCTTTGGGAAGCATACGGAATACTTTAAGCGCAACCGGCTCGCCAATGTCCTCAAGCGCCACGGCGATATCCACCACGTTCATTTCGTCAAGAAGCTTTTTTGTGGCCGTATAGTCGCGCAGCTCGCTTACGCGGATCAGTTCCTGCTCCATAGTGATCCCCCTCTCGTAAATTTGGGGGCGCAAAAAACGCCCCTCTGCCGAGGGGCGCGAAATCCTTGGGGCAGATTTGTCCTTAAAAACGCAGAAGACAAATGCCCCCGGTCAACTCACACCGGTCGGCGGTTATCGCTTTGCTTGTCCGACTTCGCGGGCATTCGTCCATTTCCTCACATCCCGGTATCTATATTATGTCCAAGCCTGTCTGTAAGCTTACTCCCCGCGGCGGAAAAAGTCAAGAGGGATTTCTGCTGCGTCAAAACACCCGCCGACTGCGGTCTTGGAACGGTTGGCGCGCCGTAAGGCGAAATTATGGGCGGCACGTCTGTCAAGCGCGACATGGGCAGGCTGATTGCTGTGTCTTTTGTATATTCACGCGCCCTAAAAGTCTTATAAAAATAATTTTTGTCTGTTTTCCACTAAAGTCCACGGAAGATTATTACGATACAGGAGTTATGAAGTTCGCAAACGGCGCAAGGCGGCGCCGTATAAAGCGCATGGAGGTGATGGCTATGGCCGCTGTATTCCCGGCTGTTCGCGGGGATTTCGCAACGCAGCAAAACCCGGCTTTGGCCAAGGACGCGGCGCGTATGCCGCATGAAAAGAACCCGGCGGGGACAGTCCCGCACGACGGCGCGAAGAAACCCGAACCCGGCGTTTTGCCAATCGGCGAGGAAAAGGACATCTATGAACCGCACAAAGCCTGTAACTGCGAGAAATGCCGCAGGCGCCTTTACCAGGACGGTTCGGCGGACGCGGGCGTATCCTTCAAGGCGCCGACCCATATCGACCCGTCCGTATCCCGCGCAACCATCGCCGCGCACGAGGGCGAGCATATAAGGCGCGAGAGCTATCAGGCAAAGAAGGCCGGCGGCAAGGTCGTATCCGCGCAGGTGCGTCTTTTCCAGCGTACATGCCCGGAATGCGGAACCATCTATTCCTCGGGCGGCGTATCCATCGTCAAAGTGCGCCCGAACGTCCCGATGTATAAGCTTATGGGCGTCGGGGAAACAAATACAAAAGCATAGG
>JAISVI010000058.1 GCA_031271665.1 Oscillospiraceae bacterium | reverse complement strand
ACGGCTGACGCATGAAGACACAGAATGCACAAAAACCGGCATTCTCATGTAGGGGCGACCGTCCTCGGTCGCCCGTGCCTGCGGGATTTTCCGGGGTTACGGGCGGTCGGGGACGACCGTCCCTACATTTAGTCTGCGCAAATTGGACATTCATGCGTAAACCGTGGCGCCCTGCGCAACGGCTGTTGCAATTTTAACACCGTACGTGTATAATGGCGGCACAGCTTACTTTTCGCAGGAGGACAGCATGACAAGGATCACCGCGCGGGAAATCGCCGTTATTACGGTTTACGAGATGGACTACAGCGACTCGCGTGAGGATTTGATTGCCGAACGTCTTGAAAGCGCATTCTACGAGCGCCTTCGCGGCGAGGACGAGCTGTTCGCGGCGCCGCCCGACCCCAAACAGGCCGAGTATATCCGCCGCGTGACCGAGGGTGTACTGCTTCATCTGCCCGAGCTTGACGCGTATATAGATAAATACGCCGTCGGGTGGAAGTTCTCGCGGCTTGCGCGTATAAGCGTCGCTATTATGCGCGTTGCGATGTTTGAAACGCTTTATATGTCCGCCGAGGTTCCGGCGGCGGCGGCGATAAACGCGGCGGTTGAAATATCAAAAAAGTACGAGACGTCCGAGACTACGGCCTTCGTAAACGGCGTGCTTGGAACTTTCGTTCGTTCGGAAATACGATGATACTTGGCCTTGACACAAGTTGTTATACAACATCCTGCGCGCTTTATGACGGGAAGGAAGCGCGTGAAAGCAGGCGGCTTCTGCGTGTGCCGCAGGGGGAGAAAGGGCTTAGGCAGTCCGACGCGCTGTTTCAGCATACCGTCGCCCTGCCAAAGGTTTTGGAAGAGCTTGGCGGGCTTCCCGCGGCGCTTGACGGCATTGCGGTATCCTCGCGCCCGCGCGAGGCCGAGGGTTCTTACATGCCCGTGTTTCTGGGCGGGGTAAGCCTTGCCCGGTCGCTTGCGGCTGTGCTGGGCGTTGATGTTTACAATGTTTCACATCAGCAGGGGCATATCGCCGCCGCCCTTCTGTCGGCGGGACGCCTTGATTTGGCGGAAGAGTCGTTCCTCGCTTGGCATGTGTCCGGCGGCACGACCGAGCTTTTGCTTGTAAAGCCGCGCCTTAACGCCGCGCGTGTGGGCGGCACGTCGGACATCTGCGCGGGGCAGATCATTGACCGCGCGGGCGCGGTTCTCGGGCTTGGTTTCCCCGCCGGCCCCGCGCTTGAAAAACTTAGCCTTACGGCGGGGCAGGCGCTTGGGGGAAGCCTTACCGTCCGCGACTTGGAATTTTCGCTGTCCGGGCTTGAGAATCAGTTTTTGAAATACCGGGACAAGCCGCCCGCCGATATCGCAAAATTCGTCATCGACTCAATCGCGCGCGTCCTGCGCAAGGTGACGGACACGGCGGAGAAGCGCTGGCCGGGGCTTCCCATAGTCGGCTGCGGCGGCGTTCTGGCGAACTTGGCGATACGCGAAGCTCTGCCCGAACTTATATACGCCTCGCCGTCCGCGTCCTCGGACAACGCCGCCGGAGTGGCATGTATTGGGTGGCATCGTTTTAAGGGGTTATGGTAAAAATATGACAGTCGGAAGTACGGGCGCTTTTTCGGTTTCCCAGATAAACCGCTATATAAAGACGCTTCTTGACGGCGACGAAACGCTTAACGAAATAGTGGTTCGCGGCGAAACGTCGAACTATAAAATCTATCCCTCCGGGCATCATTACTTTACGCTTAAAGACGCGGAAGGCTCGCTTAAATGCGTCATGTTCAAGGGAAGCGCCGAAACGCTTTCTTTCCGCCCGACGGACGGGATGCAGATACTCGCCCAGGGACGCATAAGCGTTTACCCGCGCGACGGGGTTTATCAGCTTTACTGCACCCGGCTTATCCCCGACGGCGAGGGCGCGCTTACCCAAGCGTTCGAAGAACTGAAGCGCAGGCTTGCAGAAGAGGGGCTGTTCGACGCGTCGCATAAAAAGCCGCTTCCGCCATACCCCATGAAAATCGCCCTTGTCACAAGCCCGGCGGGCGCGGCGGTGCGCGATATGATACGCATTTTCAAGCGGCGCTGGCCCATCGCTGAGATTGTCATTGCCCCCGCGCGCGTTCAGGGCGAGGAAGCGCCCGCCGAGATCGCCGCCGTGATACGCTTTCTTAACAGACATTTTCCCGTCGATTTGATGATTGTCGGGCGCGGCGGCGGGTCTTTAGAGGATCTTTGGGCATTTAATGACGAGCGCGTGGCCCGCGCGATATTCGCCTCGCGCATTCCGGTGATTTCCGCCGTGGGACACGAGCCGGACGTGCTTATAAGCGACTTTGCCGCGGACGTACGCGCCTCTACCCCCTCTCACGCGGCCGAGCTTGCCTCGCCGGACGCGGCGGAGATGATTGCGTGGATAGGCAAGGCAAAGTCGCGCATCCTGCTTGGACAGAAGCGTTACCTTGAATCGCTTGGGACTGTTTTGAAAAACCGCGCGGCCGCGCTTAAAAGCCCGCAGCGCGCGATTGAGGAACGGCGCTTGCGCCTTGACCAGACGGGCGCGCGGATACTGGAGCTTACAAACCGCCGCGTTGGGGACGCGCGAAAGGCGCTTGCCATGCGCGCCGGAGCATTGGACGCGTTAAGCCCGCTTAAAGTGTTGGGACGGGGCTATTCAATCGTGACGGCGCCAGACGGCGCGGCGCTTAGGGACGCGCGGGAGCTTAAACCGGGGGACATGCTTACCGTCCGCCCCGCGCGCGGAAAGGCGCAATGCAAAGTGGAGAGTGTTGAAGAATGACAGAGAAGAAAGAACCAAATTTTGAACAAAGCCTTGCCCGGATGGACGAAATCATCGAGAAGCTGGAGCGCGGCGACGCCGCGTTGGAGGATTCTATGAAGCTTTACGAAGAGGGGACAAGGCTTGCCCACCGCTGTGAAACCCTTTTAAGGAAAGCCGAACAGCATGTATCAAAGCTTACCAAAACTCCCGACGGTTCGGTGGAAGCCATAAAAATGGAGGGGAACGACGTTGAGGCATGAGGAACGGCTTGAACAATACCGCAAAAGCGTTGACGAGGCGCTTGAACTATACCTGCCAAGCGATGAGTTTCTGCCGCAGAAACGGCTTGTCGAGGCCATGCGGTACAGCCTTTTCGCGGGCGGAAAGCGTATAAGACCCGTATTTTTGCTGGAATTCTGCCGGGTATGCGGCGGCGACCCGGAGATAGCAATGCCTTTCGCCTGCGCGGTCGAGATGATTCACACCTATTCGCTTATCCATGACGATCTTCCCTGTATGGACGACGATACGCTGCGGCGCGGGCGGAATTGCTGTCACGTCGAATACGGCGAGGCCACGGCGCTTTTGGCCGGGGACGCACTTCAAACGGCGGCCTTTGAGATTATGTTGGACGCCGTGCTGACCGGCGGCGGCGATATGGCGAACGCGGCGCGCGCGACCGGAATAATCGCGATGAATGCCGGGGTGTACGGCATGGCGGGCGGGCAGCAGCTTGACATTGACGGTTCGGTTGAATTTCAAAACCCATTCGAGACGGTTATGGCGACACACGCGCTTAAGACAGGCGCGCTTATCGCCGCCGCCGCCGAGGTGGGCTGTATACTGGCGGACGCCTCGGAAGACCGCCGCGCAAGCGCCGTAAGCTTTGCAAAGGCGCTTGGAATGGCCTTTCAAATCCGCGACGATATCCTTGATTTCGAGGGCGACGCGGCTTTGCTTGGCAAAGAGGTCGGCTCTGACGCGCGGGGCGGCAAGCTTACCTTCGCGACTGTGAAGCCGATTCAGGAATGCAAATCGCTTGTTATCTCCGCCACGCAGGACGCAATCGGCTATCTTGCCGCGTTTGACGCGGAAGGCGGCGAGGAAGGCCGCGAAACCGATTTTTTGGTTTGGCTTGCAAATGATATGATGAACCGAAGGTCATAAACGCATGAGGGGATTTTTTAACGCAATCACCGGCAACCATATTATAAACGTCTCTGTCGCCGCGTTTTTTATCGCGCAGGGGCTTAAAATGCTTGTCTATGTTATCCAATACAGAAAATTCGAGTGGTCGCGCGTTTTCGGTTCGGGCGGGATGCCAAGTTCCCACGCGGCGACGGTTTGCGCGCTTACGGTTACTGTTGGGCGGGACTCGGGAATGTCCACGCCGCAGTTTGCGGTGGCGTTCGTGCTTGCGATAATCGTGATGTACGATGCCTCTAACGTACGCCGCTCGGCGGGACAGCACGCCCAGGTGCTTAACTATATTATGGACAACTGGCATGAAAAATCCTCGCCTAAGATTTTTGACAAAGACCTTAAAGAACTGCTTGGGCATACGCCCTTTCAGGTACTCTGCGGCGCGATTCTGGGCGTCGCGCTTGGGTTTTTGCTGTAAGAGCGCACACAAAAACCGCCGCGTAAGGATTCAAAACGTCCTTGCGCGGCGGTTTTTTAGACTTTTTTTATCTTACTGCGAACCTCGCTCATCTTGGCGTCTTTACAGGCTTCACAGCGGAACTGCGGCGATTTGTCCTGCTTGCGGTTATAACCAAGCCATTCGGCAATGCGGTATCCGCGTCCCGTTGCGCCGCAGTCGTGGCATACGGTGTCGTCCTTGATTTCCCAAAGCGGGGCGCGGGACAGCGTACGGAAGATGAATTTGTCCACCCAGAAGAATATAAGCCCGCCGATCAGATTTGCTATCACCGTCGCCAAAAGCGTGTCCATGTTGCTTAACCAGATAAGCACAATCGCCAGAATAGGCGTGCTTAACTGCCAGCGAACAAGGTAAAGCGCGTATTTTTTTACCAATCAATTCTCACCTCCCGCGGTGCAGCGTGATTATACTCTATTTGTCGCAATAATACAAGAACAGCCGCGCAATTTGTAACCAAGTCTGACGCGGCAATGCGTTTGACGTGACGCGCGGCTAAAGGGGGATTGCGCCAATAAACCCTTTGTGCTATACTCTTATCAGAGGCGCGGTATCCTAGTCAGGGCGACCGACCCCTAAGGCGGGCCTAAAAATCCGTTGAAGGGCATATCGATGAAGTCCCTTGTGCTTGCTGCTTACGCCCAGTTTGGGGTGAGTGCTGGGGGTTAAGGCTTGCGGGCGCGGCACAATGGCATGTGCCGGACGACCCACTTGCCGTGGAGGCCTGAACTTGTGGGCGGTCTTGACGTCTACGAATCAGGGTGCAACCTGCATCGCGGTGCGTTTGCGCTGTGTGCAGAGTAGCCTGCCTTGCGTGGGCTTTGCGGATACAGGATCACGCCGGATTACCATGGCCGTGGTACGCCGGATATTGCTTGTTGAAACACTGTCTGCAAAAGAGGCTAAGGGTCGGCTTGTTCTGTTGTGGAAAGCACCTAGGCCGTTCATTTGGCTTAGAATGTATGCGCGCGGTGGATTACAGTGCGGACTAAGTGGCAATTCGGTCACGCCGAATGGCAACGCGGCGAAGCGGCCTTTTAAGGGAAACCGCCCAATCGGCGACGAGGGGTAGGCCGCGGGGAAACCAACCGAACCTATGCCGTAAGATTTACTCCGCGCGCAGCCTCTATACATTCGCATGTTGTAGGGCGCGACGCCCCCGGCGCGCCACCCTGCGTAATCGCAGCCCCGGCGTCCCGTCCGGGGTTACGGGCGGCAGAACGCCGCCCCTGCAATCCGTCCCCCAATTGTCAATTGTCAATTGTTCATTGTCAATTGACATCGCCCGCAGACGGTTGGGGTGTTTTGAGATTAAAAGGAGTGAGAAACCGCCTTGGACAGTGAACCGCCTAAATTAGAGCCTAAGGACTATATCGGGCGAAGGACGCGCAAGACGCGGCAAATGCGCCCGCATCCGCTTAGGTGGGTCATTAAAATCGTCGGCTGGACATTTGTTATAACAATTGCGCTTTCCCTTCTTTCCGGTACGATGATTCCAAGGATGCACACGGGTTTTGCGCTTTTAATTCTTTTTTTCTTTGTCGCCGTCGGCGTTTTTTTTGATATTCTGGGGCTTTCCGCCGCCACGGCGGACACGCGGCCCTTCCATTCTATGGCGGCGCGGCGCGTTCCGGGCGCGGTGCAGTCATTAAGACTGCTTCGCAATCCCGAAAAGCTTACTAATTTCTGCAACGACGTGGTCGGCGATATCGCGGGAATAATTTCGGGAGCAACGGCGTCGGTTATCGTAACGCGGCTTGCGCACGACGGTTCGGCGGAGATGATTTTCCTTCAGGTTCTTTTTTCGGCGGTCGTGTCCTCGTTGACTGTCGGCGGGAAGGCGTGGGGGAAGGCGATTGCGGTAAGGCACAACGTATATATAGTAAAGCAGATGGGAAGGGCGGTCTACCGCGCGCAAAAACTTAAAAAACGGCTGTCCGGGGAAAAGAAAGGCTGACATATGGGCTTACTTAAAACCTATGAAAACCGGCCTAAGGACGTTCCCAAGCGCCTTATACCGGCATATTGCGAAGAGATACGCCGGTTTCTGCTTGACAATATCTCTTTAAGCGGCGGGCATCTTGCGTCGAATCTCGGAGTTGTAGAGCTTACCGTCGCCCTTCAACGCGTGTTTGATACGGCAAGTGACCGTGTTATTTTTGACGTCGGACACCAAAGCTATGTTCATAAGCTTCTTACCGGGCGCGGGGAGCAGTTCAAAAGTTTCCGCGCGTTCGGCGGCATGGCGGGCTTTACAAAGCCGCAGGAAAGCGTACATGACGCGTTTATCTCCGGCCACGCGTCCACCTCGGTGTCCGCCGCGCGTGGAATGGCGCGCGCGCGTACCCTGCGGGGCGAGGATTACCGTGTCGCCGCCGTGCTTGGCGACGGCGCGCTTACGGGTGGCCTTAGCTACGAGGGGTTAAGCGACGCGGGGCAAAGCGGCGAGCGGCTTGTTGTGGTGCTTAACGATAACGAGATGTCCATCACGCGCAGCGTCGGCGCGCTTGCAAGCCAGCTTACCCGTCTGCGGCTTAAACCGCGTTATTTTAAGGCAAAGCGGATATACCACGGCATCATCGACAAAGCTCCGGGCGGCAAGCGCGTTGACAGCGTGCTTACGGCGCTTAAAGACATGCTGCACGGCGCGGTGGTGCCCGGCTCGTTCTTCGAACAGCTTGGGTTTGTCTACCTCGGGCCGGCGGACGGGCATGACGTGGGGCAAATCGAGTTCCTTCTGCGTCAGGCGGTCGCCATGCGCCGCCCGGTGCTTCTGCATGTCACGACGGTCAAGGGCAAGGGCTACAGCCCCGCAGAGCGCAGTCCAAGCGCCTATCACGGCGTTGGCAGTTTCGACGTTTCAAAGGGATGCGCAAAAAGCAAGGCGGTTACGTTTTCCCGGGTGTTCGGCGCGGCGCTTACGGATATCGCGGCAAAAGACCGCCGCGTGTGCGCCATTACCGCCGCAATGACCGAGGGTACGGGGCTTACGTCCTTCTCGCGCCGTTTTCCGAACCGCTTTTTTGACGTTGGCATCGCGGAAGGCCACGCAGTGACAATGGCGGCGGGGATGGCGATGCAGGGGATGCGCCCGGTCGTGGCGGTGTACTCGTCGTTCTTACAGCGCTCGTTTGACCAGATACTGCATGACGTGGGGATTCTGGGGCTTAACGTCGTCTTTGCCGTTGACCGCGCGGGTTTGGTGGGCGAGGACGGGGAAACGCACCACGGGCTTTTTGACACAAGATACCTTTCCTGCGTCCCCGGACTGCGGTTCTGGGCCCCGGCAAGTTTTGCAGAACTGCGGGCGTACCTGCGCGCGGCGCTTGAGTACGAAGGGCCGGCGGCCATACGCTATCCGCGCGGCGCGGAGAATATCTACCGTGCCTGCAACATGTCCGACGCCTGTATTTACGCGGGCGGCGACGCGACGGTTGTAACCTACGGAAGCATGGTCAACACGGCGCTGCTTGCCGCAAGAAGGCTTAAAGCCCTTGGCATATCGCTTAATATCGTCAAGCTTGCCGAGATAAAGCCGATCGACGCGGGAAAAATCGCGCCGCTTTGCGTCGGGCCGGTCTATCTGCTGGAGGACAATATGGGGATACTCCCCGCCGCGATTCACGGAACGGCGCTTAACACGGGCGACAGGTATGTACCCCACGGAAAGCGCTCTGACCTTATGAAGTTCTGCGGCCTTGACGCGGAAAGCGTCGCCGCGCGTATCGCCAATGACCTTAAGGCTTGACGTCGCGCTTGCCAAGCGGGGGCTTGCGTCCTCGCGCAGTCAGGCCGCCGAATGGATACGCGGCGGAAGGGTTACGGTGGACGGCGTTGTCCAGTGTAAACCCTCGGTTCTTGTGCCGCTTGACGCGGTTTTGGCGGCGGACGCGGGGGAGGGGTTTGTAAGCCGCGCTGGCATAAAGCTTGCGCACGCGCTTGACGTCTTTTCCGTAAGTCCGGGCGGCCTTTGCGTACTGGACGTCGGCGCTTCGACGGGCGGGTTTACCGACTGCCTGCTGCGGCGCGGCGCGCGCAAGGTATGGGCGGTTGACGTCGGACACGGTCAGCTTGCACCCTCGCTGCGCGGCGACGCGCGCGTCGTTTTGACAGAGGGCGTAAACGCCCGTGACCTTTCGCCGGAGACGCTTGGCGGAACAGCCGATATGGCGGTTATCGACGTAAGCTTTATCTCCCAAAGGCTTATCCTGCCCGCTGTGACGGGCTGTCTTAACGGGGGCGCGCCGATAATCTCCCTTATAAAGCCGCAGTTCGAGGCGGGGCGCGGAAACGTGGGCAAGGGCGGCGTCGTGCGGGACGCAAGGATTCACGCGCGCGTGACGGACGAGCTTGGCGCGTTTGCCGAAGGCATTGGGCTTAAAGTCCTCGGCACGGTCGAGTCGCCTATTCCCGGCGGCGACGGGAACAAAGAATTTCTTATGTATATGGTGACGGACAGAGAGGTGAACACGCGGTGAAGACGGTACTGCTTTTCCCGAACGAGCATAAAGACCGCGAGCTGAAAGTTACGCGCAGCGCGGCGCGTGTTCTGAACGGCGCGGGCGTGACATGCCTTATACCGGAAAGGTTTTCGGACACGGTAGAGGGCGCGAAGCCCATGCCGCTTGAAAACGCGCTTGAACAGGCCGGGCTTGTTATAAGCATCGGCGGGGACGGCACACTGCTTCTGGCCGCGCCCTTCGCGCTTCGCGCCGGACTTCCGCTTCTGGGCGTAAACGCGGGGCGCACGGGCTTTCTTACGGAGCTTGAAGCCGGAGAAATAGACATGCTGTGCCGCATTCCCGGCGGGGAGTACAGCCTTGACAGGCGCATTCTGCTTGACGCGCAGATATCGCGCGCGCAGGGCGGCGACGCGCTTAACAGCGCGCTTAACGACGTGGTGGTTACGCGCGGGGAAAGCGCCCAGACGATTTTTATCGACCTTCTTGTTGACGGGCGCGTTATGAACAGCTTTTTTGCCGACGGTCTTATCGCCGCCACCCCGACCGGCTCGACCGGCTATTGCATGAGCGCGGGCGGCCCAATCGTCGAACCAAGCGCGGAGTGTATCGTGATAACGCCGATATGCCCGCACGCGCTTTACGCGCGTTCGTTTGTTCTGGACTCGCGGCGCGAGATAATTATGCGCCCCAAAAAGCTTGACGAGCGCCCGGCGTTCGTCACCGTGGACGGCGCGAATCCCGTACGGCTTTGCCCGGGCGGCGAGGTGCGCGTCACGCGCTCTTCGCTGCGGGTTGATATCTGCCGCTTAAAAGATCGGCAGTTTTATGATATAATCAACGAAAAACTGAAATACCGCTGATATGCGGCGATTGTAGGGCGCGACGCCCTCGGCGCGCCATTCCGGCCGTGCCTTGAGGAATCGCAAAGGGCGCACAATCATACCAAGACATGAAAGCAGGAGTAGAATGAAGGCACAGCGGCAGCAGAAAATCCTTGAAATTATCGAAAATGAGAATATAGAGACACAGGAAGACCTTGCCGAGCGTCTTAAACACTACGGTTTTTCCTCTACGCAGGCAACTATGTCCCGGGACATAAAAGAGCTGCGGCTTGTCAAGGTGCTTGACGCGAGCGGGGTATACCGATACGCGATGCCCGGCGCGCAGGAGGGGGCGTTTTCTAACCGCCTTCGCGCCATTTTCCGCGAAAGCGTCACAACCTGCGAGGCGGCGCGGAACATCGTGGTTATAAAGACGCTTCCCGGACTTGCCTCGGCGGCGTGTTCGGCGCTTGACTCCATGCGGATAGACGGGCTTGCCGGGACGCTTGCGGGGGACGACACGGCGTTCCTTGTCCTTAAAAGCGACGAAGCCGCCGAAGGGCTTATTTTGAAGATTCAAGAGATTTTAAGATAGGGTCTTGCTGAATAGCGTCACTGTTACGCTTCACAACTTTTTTCGACCGGCAAATTCGGAATTTTTCGCTTTGGATTCTGCGAAACAAATCTCCAAAATTCGGAATTTGGCAACTCGCACCCTCGGTGCTTCGGGTCGAAAAAGAGTTGTTCAGCAGCCCTTACTTTGAATACGTGTGGTTTATCATCTCTTTG
>JAISVI010000151.1 GCA_031271665.1 Oscillospiraceae bacterium | reverse complement strand
GGCGGTATGGTCTGCAAAACAGCCGATTTTTGCCTTCTTCTTGCGATTACCACGATATTTTCATATGCTGAACCCCTTGTCAATCCCTCGACATGGGGTTCTTTGACAGTCTGGGGGCGCACATCGTGCGCCCGCAAAATGCCCCGCAATTAGGACGGCGCGCCGGGGGCGTCGCGCCCTACAGGCGTCGCGGCGTTGGGTGCGGGTGTTTTTATTGCGGGCGGCAGAACGCCGCCCCCACAATCCGTCCCCCAAAAATTGTCAATTGTCAATTGTCAATTGTTCATTGTTCAATTGCCCAACTTCCGCTTGCAACTTTCTCTTATATATAGTATACTGTCAGTTAAGCGCTAAACTAACGCGTATACTTATTTATATTTGGGAGGGTTTTGCATGGAAGGGAAAAAGTCGCCGTCGGCCGCGGTGATATGTCTTGGCATAGCGGCCGCGCTTTGCCTTGGGTTCGCGGTGTTCATGTTCGCCGCGCCCGCCGCGCCGCGCGCGCAGGAAGCGCCGCCGCCGCAGGAAATCGAGGTGCCGAATTACGTTACCGTCGGCACCGCGCCGGTTCTTACTTTATATGAAGGGCCGAAGACTATGACCACGTCCGAGAACGCGAAAATCACGGCGAACGGGAACGAACTTTTCGTCTATGACGTGTTTGTAAGCCACGAGCGCACGTGGAATCAGAACTTAATCCCCGCCAATACGCCCATGACCTATTTTGACTTCGAGGGCGAGGTTGACATTGAAATCACGCCTACGCTGCGAAGCGGCCCGGCAGTAAGCGCCGTTGTGCTGCCAAGCGCCGCGGGAATCGTCCCGGAGGTTAATGACGGGGTCGTTTCCTTCAAGATTACCAAGCCGGGGCAGTACAGCGTCGTGTTCAACGAAAGCCCGGCGCGGGCGGTGCATATCTTCGCCAACGCCCCGGAAACGGACGTGCCGGACAGGAACGACCCGAACGTCATTTTTATCGAGCCGGGCGAATGGGTGACGGACACGATCGTCCTTAAAAGCGACCAGACGCTTTACATCTCCGGCGGCGCGGTGCTTCACGCGCCGATTGTCGCCGAAAACGCCGTCAACGTGACGGTGCGCGGACACGGCATATTAGACGCGGGTTCGGGATATGACTCTTGGGTGCATACGGGAAGCGCCCGCGTCCCGCTTGACTTCAAGAACTGCAAAAACGCCGTGGCGCGGGATTTCATCTCGATAAACAGCAACTGCTGGAACGTAAACGCGGTGAACAGCGAGAACGTTGAGATTACCAACGTAAAGGTTATCTCCGGCCGCCAGAACGGCGACGCGTTCACCTTCCAGTCCTGTTCCAATATGGTTATCCGCGACTGCTTCGCCCGCTCGTGGGACGACACGCTTGTCCTTAAAAACTACACGCAAAAGGGTACGGACAACATTACCTTTGAGAATATCCAGATATGGACAGACCTTGCCCAGTCGATGGAAATCGGCTATGAAACGAACAAGGGCAGAATGTCAAATCCCGAAATATCCAACGTCACGTTCAAGGACATAACGGTGCTTTACAACTGGCACAAGCCGGTTATAAGCATTCACAACAGCGATAACGCCTATGTCCATGACATCACCTATCAGAACATCATCGTCGAGAACGCAAATATGCAGGGCGACGGCGGGCGCAACAAAGAGCTTATCGAAATGACCCTTGCCAAGTCCGGCTGGTCGGCGGTCACGGACGAGTTCGGCGTGACCGAGAACATCACGATAGACGGTCTTACGGTGCTTAACACCATCGACGGCAAAGTTCCCGAATCGCGTTTTGCCGGGGCGGACGCCGAACACCAGATATCGAACGTCACAATCCGCAACGTGACGATACTCGGCGAAAAAATCACGGATATTCAGGCGCTTAACGCCCGCGTAGAGGATTTCTGCGCGAACATCACCGTTGAATAAGGGGGAAGGGACAATGCAAAAAAACAAACTTCTGACAATAGTCTTCTGCGCCGTAATCGCGCTTGCGCTTGGCGCGTCCGCGTTCGCGTTCTTCCAGCCGCCGCCCGTACCCGACCCGGTGGAGGTAAGCGTCACCGTCACGGTCACGCCCGCCCCGGAAATCACCGTGGTCAGCGCGCCCGACCAGACCGAGCCGCAGCGCCCCGACGCGTTCCCCGACCCCGAAGGGGACAAGATAAAGCTTCCCGAAACGGCGAATCTGGCAAAGGGCGCGGTTATCGAGGCCGGGCCGGTCACGCAGACATACGTTGCGCTTAACGCGGTGGACGGCGACCCGCTTACCTATTGGGAAAGCGCGGGGCTTCCCGCCGAAATCACGATTGATTTGGGAAGCGCCAAGGCGGTTAAAACCGTCGCCGTACAGCTTAACCCCGACTCTATCTGGGCGGCGAGAACCCAGACCTTCGCGGTTCTCGGAAGCGCCGACGGCGCGGCGTACAGCGAAATATCCGCCGAAACCAAGCACGAGTTCAACCCAACCACCGGAAACGTCGTACGCGTCGATTTCGACGCCGCCCAGGCGCGGTATATAAGGCTTGTCTTCTCGTCAAACAGCGGCACCTTCGACGCGGGCGCGCAGGCCGGGGAAATCATGGTCTTTGAATAATAGCGTCCGCGCAAGAAAATTGCCCTCCGCCTTTCGGCGGGGGCAATTTTTTTCGTTGTATTGTCATGTTGAAAATTGCCCGCTCCGGCTTGCGATGCCGCGGCAGAGCCGCCTGTTCGCAAGCGCTGCGCTCGTTCGCCTTGCAGGCGAACACGCAATTTTCAACACTTCGATTACTTCACGCGTCCTCTACGCTGAAGCCGTCGTGCGTTACCGTGACGCGTATGCGTTTGCCGCGAAGCGTTACCGGGAAGCGAAGCGACTGTATCTGCTTTGGCAGGCACGGACGCAAGGTAAGTTCGCCGCCGCGAATCTCAAGCCCCGCGAAGCCAAGCGCGGCGATCATCCACGCGCCGCCGTTCGCCGCCGGGTGCGTCCCGCCGATATAGATCTCGCCTGCCCAGTGCTTCCCGCCGCCCGCAAGGTCAATGGACGCGGTTTTGATAAAATGCTCCCACGCCAAGTCCGGCCGCCCGAAGCGGCAGGCGGTAAGCGCGTACATACAGGCCGACAGGCTTGAGCCGTGTTCGGTGCGCGGCTCGTAATAACGCCAGTTGCGCTCGACCGTCTCGTCGGAGAACAGCGCGGGGAAAAGCGCGGCAAGCGCGATTACGTCGGCCTGTTTGATAATCTGCGTGTGCGCCGCCACGCCGTGGTTTGTACCCCAGTATTCGCGTTCGTCAAGCACGCGCCCCCGCACCTCTTCAAGCGTACAGTCCTCCAACTTAAAATACCCGTCGAACTGTTCGACAAGCCCGCCTTCGGGGAACGTTGGGCGCAGTTTCGGAAGAAGCGCGCGTATAAGCTCCATATCCTGTTCAAAGTCAAGCTTTTTGATTAACGATCCGACAAAATCCGGGTCGTGTTCGGCAAAGACATCCCCTAAGGCAAGCGCGTTTTCCATACAGTGCGCGGCCATCTGGTTTGTAAAGGCGCTGTTGTTCACCCTTTCGTGGTACTCGTCCGGCCCGATTACGTCAAGCAGCTCGGCCTTGCCGGTATCCGCGCGCAGATGCGTCCTTGAAAGGTAAAACCGCGCGCACTGAAGGATAACTTCGGCCCCGCCCTGTTTAAGAAGCGACAAATCGCCCGTTATTTCATAATAGCGCCAAAAGGCGTAGGCGATGTCGCCGCTTATGTGTATTTGCTTGTCGCGGAAATAGGTGCGCACGGGTCGGTGCGTAAACACGTCGGTCACGTTATAGTCGGTGCAACCCTCGACGCCGCCCTCTTGGCTCTCCCACGCGTAGAACGCGCCCCGGAAGCCGTACTCGTCGGCCTTGCGCAGCGCGCCGGGAAGGGTGTCTATCCTATAGCGCAGAAGGGTTTTGGCAAGCTCTGGCTGGGTGTGGACGAACACGGGGAACAGAAAAATCTCGCTGTCCCAGAAAACCGCGCCCTTATAGGTCTGCCCGGAAAGGCCGCGCGCCGGGATTGAAAGGCTTTCCGCGTGGCGCGGCGCGATGCTGTTAAGATGATAAAGGCTTGCGTTAAGGGCAAGCGCGGCGCTGTCGTCGCCGCGAAGCTCTACGGCGCAGTCCTGCCAAATGCCGTCCCAAACGGCCTCGTGCGCTTTAAGGCACGATTCATATCCCTCCGCGAGCGCCTTCTCGCAAAGTGAAAGCGCGCTTTCGCCCGGATCGGGGTCGTCCATTCCCGTAAATACGGCGCTTGCAAGCGTGACGTAATAGGTCTTGCCCGCCTCGGCGCGGAAGCGTATAAAGCGGTACACGCCCGTGTCCGTGATTTTCCGCTTTTCCCCGCAGCCAAATCCGCAGTCCGCCGCCTGCGCGACGGCCACCGGGATGCCAAGCTCGCCCGTGCGGGACTCGCACATAAGCACGCGCCCGTCGTTAAAGGTATGCCCGAACAGATGCGGTCCGTTGATGTCCCATATATCGGTAACGACGCCCGTTTTAAGCTCGGCGTCGCCCCCCTCGTAAAAGGTAATCGCAAGCCTTGACATAAGAAGGTGGGGCCGGGCCATTGAAGCGAAGCGCTCGCTTTGAATCCTCACGCCGGGAAACCGGGTGTCGCGGCTGTGCGTACCTCGGCGGAAGTCAACCGTCTGGCTGTGTTCTGACGGTTCTGTCCGGCCAAGCGCCACGGGCTTTCCGTGAAGGGTCAGTTCGGCGAATAACCCGTTCGGGGCGTTGACGGGTTCGCGCCATTTGCCGCCGTTCTGGTCATACACCCCCGCGAGGCACACCGCCGCAAGCTGTTCGCGCCCCCACTCGTCCATCGTGCCGCGATAGCCCATAAAGCCGTTCCCCACAAGGAAGCGATTCCCGTTCGTAACGGCGTCCTGCTCGTTAAAGCCGCTTTGGGTATAGCGCCATACGTCCAAAAAATCTGCCTCCTTAAAGCGCCGGAACGGTCAGACCCTCCGCGCCGATAACGCGCGGGATTCCGTAAACAAGCGCCGTCATGGGTTCGCCGCCCCTAAGCGTGAAGCGCGTACTTGTCTTCTCCATGTCGATATCAAGCAAGCGCCCCTTCCAAGCGATAGAAAAGCGCAGTCTGCCCCAGCGCTCGGGGATACGGGGGGCGAAGCTTAACTCCGGCGCGTCGCTGCGCAGGCCGGCAAAGCCATAGACGATGTTAACCCACGCAAGGGCGATGCTTGTGGTATGAAGACCCTCGCGCGTGTTGCGGTTATAGTTGTCAAGGTCAAGGCGGGTGGCAAAGCCGAAGAATCCGGTCGCCTCGTCCATTTTGCCAAGCTCGGCCGCCATGATGGAGTGGATGGACGGGGAAAGCGAGGATTCGTGTATGGTGCGCGGTTCGTAGTATTCATAGTTGACCCGCTTGACAGCGTCGGAGAACGAAGTGCTGTAAAGGTAAAGGAACATAAGCACGTCCGGCTGTTTTATCATGTCCGTGCGGTAGATGCGGTCATATGACCAGTGGTGGTACAGCGGGAAATCAGTAATCGGTATGGCGTGTATGTCGGTGTGGGGAAGGTCGAAAAAGCCGTCGTGCTGCTCGAACAGCCCCTCTTTGGTCTGCGGCAGAGCCATATTGGCGGCAATCTCCCGCCAGCGGTCCGCCTCGCCCGCGTTAAGGTTTGTTCTGTCACGCAGCGCCGCGTATTTTTCCGGGCTTTCCGTTTCCATCGCGGATATGACCTCGGCCGCGTATTCAAGCGAGCGCTTTGACATGTAGTTTGTATAGGCGTTATTGTTGACCATCATGTGGAACTCGTCAAGCCCCATCACGCCGTAATAGCCGTAAGCGCCCGTGTGCGGGTTCTGCGCCACCCTGCTGACAAGGAAGCGGGCGATTTGAAGAAGCATTTCCGCCCCGTAGTCCGCCACAAAGTCCTTATCCCCGGTGACAAGCGCGTAATGCCATATGCCGTACGCCACGGCGGTGCTTGGGTGGAACTGAAGGCTTGCGTGCTGCCAAAGGGAACACGCCTCGTCGCCGTTAAGGGTGGCCACGGGATAGCACGCGCCCGCGCAGTCAAGCATTTTCGCGCGCTCAAGCGCCTGGGGCAGTGTGTTATAGCGGAACATGAGAAGCATCTTTGCCGCGCCGGGGTTGGTAAACAGATAGAACGGCATACAGCACGCCTCGGTGTCCCAGAAGGCGTGTCCGTTATAGGCTTCGCCGGTCAGACCCTTCGCGCCGATATTGTGGCGGACGCTTCCGCCGTTAAAGGTCTGCGCCATCTGGAAGCTGCAAAAGCGGATGCCCTGCTGCTCTTCGTCGCAGCTTGCAGACGGGTCGGACGGCTTGATTTGCACGTCGGACACATCCCAGTGCTTTGCCCAGTATCCGCGCTGGGCGTCAAGCGCCGCGTCGAAAGAAACCCCCGCGGTCGCGCGCAGAGCTTTCTGCCCGGACTGCCACAACTCTTCGCCCTGTCCGCCGTCAAACACGACGGCGACGCGCCTGTCAACGGTAAGCGCCTCGCCCTTTGAAAGCGCCAGATCCGCCGTAAGCGACGCGGATTTTTCGGCGCGTTCGCCGCGCAGAAGCGCCGGGGCGCTTATAACCGCGCCCGCGAAAACCTCCTGCCCGGAGGAAAGGGTGCGCGACTGGACGGCGCAGGCCGTATCCGTTGCCTCGCTTCGCGCGTCCGACCAGTAGCACTCGTCATGCCCCTCGTGCCGGACGTCGAAGGTGACGCCCCAGGTAAGCCGGACTTCGCCGGAGAAATTAAGCGCCTCTAACACTATGCGCTGATAGGCGCGTTCGCTGTGAAGCATATCGACAAAGCGGATAAAGGTAAGCCTAAGGTCTTTCCCGGCGCGCGTATGCCAGACAAACCGCCGCGTAAGCGTCCCGGCGCGCATGTCAAGTTCGCGTTCGAAGGCGTCGAAACGCGATTTCCCAAGGTCAAGCGTTTCGCCGTCAAGGCTTATGTCCGTCACAAGCCAGTCCGCCGACGGTATCATAAAATGCGTCTTGTCCACGATACCAAGATACGATTTGGGAAGCTGCTCTATTTCGTAAACCCCGTTTACGTACGCGCCGCGAAGGCTGTCGGCGCTTCCGCCCTCGTCAAAAAAGCCGCGTATGCCAAGATTTTCGTTTGAAAGCGAAAATACGGACTCGGCCACGCGGGAATAATCCGGGTCAAAGCCCCGCTCGATGATTTTCCAAGGATCCGCGATGAAATATTTGTCCGCAGTTTTGGCCACGGAGTTGTCCTCCTTAAAGTATTCGCGGAATTTCGGACAAAGCCCGACACGCCAAGTCCTTCGCTCATTCCGCGAAGGACTTGGCGGCGCGTCTTTGGGCTATTCCTTAATTCCGGAAGTGATGATATTTGTGGTAAGCTTCTTTTGGAAGATAAAGAAAAGGATTATCGGCGGAATCATTGAAAAGACAACCGACCGCATCATATTGTCGGCGGTGGCGGTCTGCTGGGTGCTGTATGTGTAAAGCCGCACCATGACAGTTTCAAATTTCGTGCCGTTTAACACGAGATAGGGAAGCAGGAAGTCAGACCACGCGCCGTTTATCGCGTATATGGCAACCACCACGCAGATGGGCTTTGAAAGCGGCAGTATGATCTTTGAGAATATCTGAAGCGAAGAGCATCCGTCTATCCTGCTTGCCTCGATGATGGACTTGGGGAACGACTCGAAAAACTGTCTGAACAGCACCACGAAGAAAGTGTTCGCGCCGGCCGCAAGCCACAGCGGAAGGAAAAACCCGCCCATGTCAAGGTGCTGGATATTCACAAAAAGCGGCACGATGCTTATGGTCGATGGTATCAGCATCGAAAGCATCACAAGCGCGTTAAGCACCTTATACCCTTTGGGCTTCAGTATCGCCAGACCGTACGCCATAAGCCCGTTGAAGATAAGCGCGCTTATGACGCTTACCGCGACAACGTAAAGCGAGTTAAGGTAGTTGTTGTAGATTCTAAGCCTTTCCCATGTGTATACATACCGCGAGAAGTCAAACGAGCGCGGCAGTATGGACGTGCTTGACATAAACTCCCTAAGATCCTTAAAGCCCGCCAGAAAGACCCATATGATGGGGAAGATGCAAATAAGCGCGATAATGCCGCAGAGTACGTAAATAAAAATCTGCATGGCTCGTACGCCGGGGGTTTTCGCGTCAAATTCCCGGATAACCCCTGTATACTGTCCGCGGACGTATTTGCGCCGCCGTCCGTTATATCCGCCGATGTTCATACGTGCGCCCTCCTACACTGAATCCGATTTGCGTTTGTTAAGGATATTGTATATTACGGTAAAGCCAAGCAGGATAAGCGCTATCAGCACGCCGGTGGCCGAGGCCTTGCCGTAGTCCATGTCCCCGCCCGTGATATAGCGCCACATCAAAAGCATAAGGGACAGCGTAGAGTTGTCCGGCCCGCCGTGCGTAAGAACCATCGGCTCGTAAAGTATCTGGAAAATGGCGATTATCTGCAAAATCATAAGCGTGCTTCCAAGGTTGAAGATAGAGGGAAGGGTTATATGGCGCAGACGGCGGAAAACGCCCGCGCCGTCAATTGCGGCCGCGTCGTAAAGCTCCGGGTTGATTCCCGAAAGACCCGCCATGTATATAAGCGCCGTCGCGCCCGCGCCCTTCCATGTGGAGATAAGGACGATAAGCGGTATGACAAGCCACGACTTGTCAAGGAAGGACGTCGGCTCCGCCCCGAATAAGGCCAGTATGGAATTTATTGCGCCGGATTCCTCCCCGGAGAAAAACGCCGACCACAGAAGCACGGCGGCAAGCGCCGGAAGTATGTTCGGAAGGTACGCGGCCGTGCGGAAAAACCCCCGCCATCTCGGCGCTTCGCTTATGACAAGCGCCATGAAAATGGGCGTGAGGAATCCGATAACAAGCGACCAGAATGTGTACATAAGGGTGTTGACAAGCGCCTTGCCGAAAAGCGGGTTTTGAAATATGTCCGCGTAATTGGCGAACCCGACGAACTTGTCAAGCGTTATGTTTGTCGTTTCAAAAAGGCTCATGACAACGCTTTGAAGAAGCGGCACCCAAATAAAGAAAGCGAAAAGAGCGATGCTTGGCGCCATAATCATCCATGCCGCGGCGTTTTGCCTTAACTTTGACCGGTTGCTCAAGCGCCTTTTCATGTCCGTCATAATTCAGTGTCCTCCCGTCATTAGTGTGCCGGACGCGGCGGCGGCGGGAAAAGCCCCGCCGCCGCAGGATATCAGTTGTTCAGATTAGTTATTCACGTTTGAGTCAAGGAACTTCTGGAAGTTGGCCTCGACCATTCCAAGAAGCGCGGCGGGGTCGGAGTCCTCGTTGGCTATAACGCGCTCGATCGCCGCGGTGACGTCGCGGTAAAGCTGCTGGGAGTAGACGGGTTCCTCGCCTTTAAGGCTTATTGTGCCGTTGTTCATCGAGTCAAAGTAGTCGGCGTAAAGACGCTGATCCACGTTCGTATACTCTTCGGTTATCGCCTTTTGAAGGGCAAGGAATTCCGGGTCGTTCCACATGGGAATCGGCAGTATAACGGGGACGCCGCGGTCACGTCTGGAGGCGGCGTCGGCGCGCATGCCCGCCTCGATTTCCGCGTTGGCGAACGGAAGCAGACCTGCGATTCTGAGAAGGGCAAGGCAGGCCACAGCCTCGTCAGTTGTGACGTCGGGGGCGAACATATAGGCGGTACCGCCGCTTAACGCGTACGCGTCTTTGCCCTCTACGCCGGGGAAGGGTACAAGCGCGAAGCTTTCGACGGGAAGCCCCGCCGTGGCGGTCGGGTTGGAAACCGAGTCATTCGCGGCGAAATTCATGGCGGCCTCGCCCACGCCGAGAACCGTGTGCGCCGAAGCCCAAGTGGTGGTGGTGGCGTCCGCGTTCAGGATGTCATACTCCCATTTAAGGGATTTAATATACTCAAGCGCCGCGACCGCCGGTTCGGAGGTCAGATTGACGACCCAGCGTCCGTCAATTTGTCTTTCAAGCGCGTTCTCGCCGACAGCGCCGAAGTTCCAAGCGATATTTGTCCAAAGCCAGCCGCCGAAGGTTTCGCTTGCGGGGAACACAAGACCGGCCTTGCCCGTTTTCTCTTTGATGATTTTGCCCTTTTCGGCAAGCTCTTGAAGCGTCTTGGGATATTGCGGCGTCCCGTCCTCGTTCATAAGACCCGCCTCCCTGAACAAGTCAAGGTTAAGGTGAAGTCCCAGAACATAGGTGTCGCGGGGCATTCCGAAGATGCGTCCGTTCTCGTCGCTTAACAAATCGACGAAGGCCGGGCTGAATTTTTCAAGAAGCCCGTATTCCTCAAGCGCGTCCGTCACGTCGCCGACAAGCTTCTGGCTTATAAGAAGCTGCGGGTCGGTGAAGGGGGGCTGGAAGATGGTGGGTGCAGTGCCGCCCACCGCTCGCGGGGTATATGTGTCAAGGGTATAGGAATAATAATCGGGTATGGGCGTCACGTTCGGGTACTGTGTCACAAGAATCTCAAGCCATCTGTCAAACGTGTCAAGCTCAAGCTCGGGGGCGGTGTCGGGCGGGTAGTTGCCGAAGGAAACTTCGGCCGTAAGCTCCGCGTCAATGACCTCACCCGGGTTTTCCTGCGTGGGCGCGGGGGTCGGGGTGGGCGTCTTCTCCACGGGGTTCTGGGTTTGTGACGAAGGCTGCGTCGGGTCGCCGTTTCCGGACGAGTTGCCGCCTTCGGGCGCGCCGCTTGAACACGCGGTTATAAGCATACAAAGGGCGATTGCGACGGAAAAAAGCCTGATTCGGGTTTTCATTGCTGCTCCTCCTTTTTAATTGGCAATTTTTGAATGAGAGCCGCCCTGCTTGTCATGTTACACAAAACGCGGATTTAGTTTAGCGGTAAACACTGGCAAGTTTAGCGGTTAACTTGAGTATATTTTAGCAATGTTCGCCGTCCTTGTCAACCCCGCTTAGTAAAAAAATTTCAAGGAAAAGTGACAATGAACAATTGACAATTCGGGGGTTGGCGTTTCGTAGGGGCGAACAGTGTTCGCCCGTCCGACGCGGCAGTCGGCGGGTGGCGGCATTGCCGCGTGCAAGACTAAAGAGCCGTACCGCCCCGCTTTGGGGTGGTACGGCTCTTCGGTTTCGCGCGTTAAACGCTCTTTTTTTTGCCGGTCTGATCCGGTGCCTGCTTTGGCTGAAAGACTGTGGACGGGCTTGTCTGCGGGGCAGGCCTTTTGCCGTGTTTTACATCCTTTGCCATGAAATATCACCTCGGTGATATTATGCACCAATTTGTGGGTGGAATATACATCCAGTTTAGAAGCCATTATGCGTACGCTCTTTCGTGACGCTCTGACATAAAGCACAGCGGGATGTCCGCGCGGGCAACGCCGTTTAATTCCAATAATTCGGGGACGGCATAGCGTACGCGCTCGATAAGGGCGTCGAAAGAGCCAGACTCCAAAACAAGTCCCGGAACGTCATTGCTTGTGGCAAGCCAAACGCTCGCCTCGTTATCCCATTTAAGCTTTATGGTATACTCCGCCACCTCGTTCACTCCCCTTAACTGTATTGTACCATAGCCGCCGGGGGATTACAATGCAGACGCTCTAAAAACCCACGGCTGACGCATGAATGTACAATTTGCACAGACTAAATGTAGGGGCGGTCGTCCCCGACCGCCCGTAACCCCGGAAAATCCCGCAGGCACGGGCGACCGAGGACGGTCGCCCCTACATGAGAATGCCGCGGCATCGCAAAGCGCCTGCGGCGAAGAGCGAGCTTGCTCGCTTGACAGCCGCGAAGCGGTTAAAGCCGGAGCGGGGGTTTTTAGAGGTAACTAATCTACCCCGCCTTTTTCGAAATGCGGCCTTTAAGGTTTTTTATAAGCTCGGCGGCCTCGGAGATGATTTCGGCGCGCATAAGCGCGAGCAGAGCGGCGTACAGCGCGGCGCAGACAAGGATGATTCCAAGCGTAAGGGCAAGGCACTGAAGCGTACCGCCGGACATAACGGGCAGAAAGTGATTCCCCGCGACAGCCGCCGCACCCATTATAAGCGAGGCGGCGCCGACCTTAGCCATCTCGCGCCACGCAAGCCCAAGCGAGCCAAGCCGCCGTCTAAGCCAAAGCGCCAGAAGGATCATGTTAAGGAACGCCGCGATAGCCGTCGCCAAGGCAAGGCCGCGATGCTGAAGCGGGCCGATAAACGCAAAATTAAGCGCAATGTTGACGGCGACAGTACACGCGGAGATTATGGCGGGGGTTTTTGTGTGCTGGGTGGCGTAAAAGCCGCGCACCAAAAGCGGGTTAAGGCTTAACGGAAGCAGCATAAGGGCATACATGCTAAGGCATTCGGCGGTTATAAGCGTGTCTGCGCGGGTAAACTCGCCGCGCTCTAAGAAAATGCGTATGCAGGGCTGCGCCATCGCGACAATGCCGACAGTCACGGGAATCATAAATGGCACAAGCCGACGCACAACGCCCATAATCTGTTTCTTCATTGATTCAAGGTCGCCGGAGGTAGCAAGCGCCGACAGACGCGGGAACAGCGCCGTGACAAGCGATACCCCGACAATAGAGTTTATAAAGCTTGTTGTGCGGTTGGCGAAATCAAGCGCGGAAAACGCGCCGGTCGGAAGCGAAGAAGCGAAGTTGCGGTCAACGATTTGGTTAATCTCCGCCACGGCGGTGGCAAGGATAACGGGCGAGAGTATAACCAAAAGCCCGCGGAACTCCGGCGCGCGCGGCGCGAGGACAGGCGTATAATAAAACTCCTCCCTGCGGCAAAGCGCGAACAGAAGCGTAACAGCAAGCACATTGCCGAGTACGCTGCCCCAACTCATATAGATAAGCGCGCCCGCGGGCTTGCTTATAAGGATACCGGCGATAGTGGCGATATTTATCGGCAGGCTTGCCGCAAGGGCCAGGAAGAAAGAGTTTTTAAGCTGTAAATAAGAGCGCAGGATGTCCGCCGCCAGAATCGGCATGGCGCCAAGCACCATAACGCGGATAAGCGGCACGGCCAGATTAAAGGTTTCGGGTTCAAGCTGCGAGGCAAAGATATACGCAAGCGCCTGGGGGAATATGAAAAACAAGACCGAGAACAAAACCCCGATAAGCGAAACGCAGGAAAGCACGTTGCTTACAAACCGTCGCTTGTCCGTTTCCACGCGGTGATACATCGGTATAAAGGACGAGGCGACGGACGCGCCAATCATCGCAAGGGCGATGCTTGGAACGGTGAAAGCGACGTTGAACGCGTCCGCCTCCACGCCGATGCCATATGTGGAGGCAAGCGCCATAGTGCGAAGCAAACCCGTCAGTTTAAGAAGCAGGTTCGCGACCATGACGGCAAACGCCGCCGAAAGCAGACGGTGTTGCTTCATACCCCGGAAAGCCCGGAGCGTACCGCGTTAAACCCGACTTCTATATCCTCGATAATATCCTGCACGTTCTCAAGCCCCACGGAGAAGCGTATCATTGCCGGGTCGATTCCTGCGTCTTTAAGCTGCTGTTCGGTAAGCTGTCTGTGGGTTTCGCTTGCCGGGTGAAGGACGCAGGTGCGTATGTCCGCGACATGCACCTGGTTCGAGGCAAGTTTAAGCGAGTTGATAAACCGCGCGGCGTTCTCGCGCCCGCCCCTTATCACGAACGAGATGACACCGCTCGCGCCTTTAAGGTATTTCTGCCCAAGCGCGTAGTACGCGTCTGTTTCAAGCCCCGGATAGCTTACGCTTTCAACGCAGTCCGACTTCGCAAGGTGTTTTGCGACAGCAAGCGCGTTTTCGCAGTACCCCTTCATGCGCAGCGCAAGGGTTTCCAAGCCAAGGTTAAGCAGAAAGGCCGAGTGCGCCGCCGGATAGACGCCGAAGTCGCGCATAAGCTGCATCCGCGCCTTTAAGATATAGGCCATCTTCCCGTATGACTGCGTATAGGAAAGTCCGTGATAAGACGCGTCCGGCCCGGTGACGCATTCAAAGTCGCCGCTGTGCCAGTCGAAATTACCGCTGTCCACAATAACGCCGCCGACCTGAAGCGCGTGACCGTCCAGGTATTTGCTTGTGGAATGCACCACGATGTCCGCGCCGAATTCAAATGGCTTGCAAAGTATGGGCGTTGCGAAGGTGTTGTCAACTATAAGCGGGACGTTATGCGCGTGGGCGATACGGGCAAACCGCCCTATATCAAGGACGCTTAGGGCGGGGTTTGCGATTGTTTCGCCGAACACAAGCCTTGTGTTCGGGCGGAACGCCGCGTTTATCTCGTCGTCGGACATACCTTGGCTTACGTAAATACACTCGATGCCAAGCCTTTTAAGGGTGACGGAAAACAGATTCACCGTCCCGCCATAGATTTCCGCGGTGCTTATAAAGCTGTCCCCCGCCGAACACAGATTAAGAATCGACAGAAGGCTTGCCGCCTGGCCGGAAGAGGTGCACATCGCGCCGACCCCGCCCTCTAATTCGGCGATTTTCGCCTCGACCGCCATTACCGTTGGGTTTGCGAAGCGGGAGTAGATAAGGCTTAACGTCGGGTCGTCGAAAACGGCGGCCACCTGCTCGGTAGAGTCGTACACATAGGTGGTGCTTTGCACAATCGGCACAACGCGCGGCTCGGTATTCTTGGGGGTATATCCGGCGTGCAGGCATTTTGTCTCGTCTTTCATTATCTCGCTTCCTCCGTTAAATTTGAAGTTTTGTTTACGATGTATCTCGGGCGTCCCTTAACGGCCTCGAATATGCGGGCGATATAGTATCCGATGATGCCAAGGCTTATCATAACGATGCTGAAGAAGAAAAGCATAAGCAGGATTACCGTGGTGAATCCGCCAAGCGCGTTTCCGGACAGGTAATTATACAGCGTATTTATGCCGAATGCCAGTGCGATTATAAAGGTTATAATGCCCAGAAACGTAATAAGCTGCATCGGCGCGGTGGAGAACGAGGCAAGGTTGCCAAGCGCATAGCGGATAAGCCCTTTCGCGCGGAACTTGCCCGTCCCGGCTTGGCGCGGCTCGACGTAAAAGGGGACGCTTACGGTGCGGTAGCCGACCCATGCGCTGATCGCGCGGAAGAACATGTGCCGTTCGGGCATTTCCAGAAGGGTTTTGACAACCTCGCGGTCAAGAAGTTTGAAGTCAGAGGTGTTTGCCATGTCTATGTGCGTGGCGGCGGACATAAGGGCGTAAAAAAGCTTGGTAAAGCATTTGTAAAACGGGTTTTCCCTGCCACGGTGCGCCTTTTTCCCCTCGACGACCTGATAACCCTGCCGCCAAAGCTTTAACATCTCCGGGATGATTTCGGGCGGGTGCTGCATGTCGCAGTCCATTACAACGCAGCAGTCGCCGCGCGCGGCGTCAAGACCCGCCAATATGGCCGCCTCTTTGCCGAAGTTGCGCGAGAAGCTTACCCCGCGAACCCGCGCGTCCTCAAGACCGGCGTCGCGTATAGCCTGCCACGTGCCGTCGCGTGAGCCGTCGTCCACGAACACAAGCTCGTAAGTAAAGCCGTCAATCCCCCCAAGCACTCCGCGCAGACGCCGGAGAGCAAGGGAAACCGACTGTTCCTCGTTATAAGCGGGCAGTATGATTGAAATAAGCGCCATACGTCACCTCTCTTCTTAGAATCGCTACTGCAAATTCACCACGATAACGCCGTCAATAACCGCCACGCTGCCCTCTTCGGGCCAGACGGGCATGTCGGCGGAAAGCGCGGTAAGCGTTTCTATTTCCTCGGGCGTCGCCCTTTCAAGGCGCATACCAAAGAAGCTGTCGGCGTAGTTTACGAATTTGCGCGTAACGTCGTCGGACGCGCTGTTCATACCGATAAACGGCCCCCAATACCCCTGGTCAAAGCCGGTGAAGATGTTTTCAAACCGATGCGCGGCGCTGTCGTAATACTCGTTCCTAAGCGGCCCGAGGAGCGCGACGCGGCGCTGGGGCGAGTGTTCGAGAAGCGGTTCCATACGCGCGAGGATACGTTCGTTAAGGGCGAAGGTGCGGGTGTTAAAGGTGCTTACCCGGTGGTAGTACACCTCGGTAACTGTGCCGTGGTAAAGCGCGAGGGCGATAAGCGCCGCCAGCGAAGCGCTTCGCAAAAGCTTGGGAAGCCCGAAAGCGTCGGCAAGCGCGGCGGCGAACAGGAAGGGGGTTACAAAGCCGTAGACGAGAAGCATGGTAAAGTCCGCCTGCGGCATTAAAACCGGTATCGCGTGGAACGCGAGCGGGGAAAGCGCCAGAAGCGCGAACACGGCGATAAGCGAAAGCGGTTTTCGGTAAAGCCCGCGCGTTACGATAACGCGCACGATAAGCGCAAGCGATATAAGCCCGACAAGCGCGACAATAAGCTTTACCGCAAGCGGCATCGGGTAAAACCGACCCCTAAGCATACCAAGCGTTTGGGTATACGCGCTTAGTATCTGGCGCGGCAGTTCGCCAAGGCTTATTTTACCCATATCGCTTATGCCCTTGTAGTCAAGCAGTTCCACGCCGGAAAGCGCGGTCGTCACCCTTACCGACACATAGTAAAGCCCGACACCAAGCCCGCCAAGCGCCAAGTACCGCCAAAGGCGCGAAAGCGCGGCGCGCGGCGCGGACGCTTCGTCAAGGCACACGAGTATAAGCGAGAACACGCAAAGCCCAAGCGTGACCGTGATATACGCCTGATAGCACGCGAGCGAAAGCATAAGTATCACCGCGCCGGGCAGGAAGCCCCACTTAAAGCGCTTTGTCACCGCCACGGCCAGCACCGAAAGGAACATGCCGAAGAAATAGCCGTCCGCCGCGTAAAGATAGCTGTTAGTATACGCAATCGCGGGGAATGTCGCCATAAAAAGCCCGACAGCCGCCGCCGCGCCCTTCCCGCGTACGCCAAGCACATAACAGGCAAACGGCGCGGCAAGCGCGACGAAAAGCATCACAAGAAAGCCGATAAGGAACGGCGGGGAATAGTTAAAGCGCAGGTCAAGAAACAGATTGTCAAGCCAGCGCGCGCTTTGCACGTCCGCAGAGGGGCGCAGGAAATAGTTTATTGAATCCTCGTTTATAAAGTGCGAGGCGAAGAAGTACAGATGCGTGAAAAACGCGGCGGCAAAAGCCGTGAAGAACGCGGTTTTGCTTGCGGGCGAAAGCCCGCGCCAGACGCGCCCAAGGCTTTTGTCTATATCAAACGCCATCGCGCCCGAAAGAAGCTTTTTAATGTTCATTCAGGCATCTCTCCTTTTCCGGAAAACAAGAAGCTTGCTTATAACGTAGTTGGTAAGCATTACTACGACGGCCAGAATAAGCTTTGTAATCAAGTCGGGTACGCGCAGAACGTCAAACAGCAGATAAAAACCGCCGATTTCAAGAAGCATACTTACGCCGCGCCCGCCCGCGAAAAGTATGAACTCGCGCGCGAAGGCGCGCGCATTGGTGAACGGGACGCGGAAGACGATTATTTTATTGGCGAAATAAGCGAATATAATCGCCAAGATAACGCTTACGACATTTGAAAGGTTCTCATCCCAGCCCAAAAGACGCGAGAAAAGCAGATAAAGCCCCCAACTGAAGGCGGTTGTGCAAAGCCCAACCGCGACATAGATGACAAGCTCTTTATATTTATTGTAAAGCGTCTTCAACCTTCGCCACTCCCGCCGCTTAAATAAGTTTAATCAAAAGGACGATGCCGTATACAATTGGCTGGTGAGCCATGTAGACTATAAGGGTTCTGCGGCCAATTGCCGGAAAGAAAGGGACGTTAAAGCGGTAAAACCACTCCGGCCACTTGCGCGCCTTTATCGGGCCGCCAAGATAGACCCCAAGGAAGAACAAAAGACACCACGGCATAATGGGATAGTAATCCGAAGACGGGATATCGGGCCAGAAGCCAAGACCCGAATACACCCACAAAAACGCGGCGAGAAGCGGAACGCCCAAGACAAGGGACAAATCCTCGCCGTCAAGGCGCATAAGCCGCGACAGCTTGTCCAAAACCCAGTAAAGAAGCATACAGGCGGCCATAAAGTGCAGGATGCCGATAAGGATTGGAAAGCCCAACAAATCGGAGGCGCTGCCGTAAAAACGCATCGCCGCGCCGCCGACCTGACTTTCTGTGGCGTCCGCGCCAAGGGCGGCGACAGCCTTGGCCGCATTGTCTGAAAGCGACAGACGGTTTTCAAGCACAAGCGCGCCGATTTCGGCATTGTCCACCGGAAAACCAAGCGCCGCGCGCAGAGAAGGGAAAGGCGCGGGCAGGATAACCAGACTTGCGGCGGTGACAAGCACGGCGCAGCCAAGCGCAATAAGCCCGCGCCGAAGGTTACTGCGTGAAAAGCGGCTTGAAATGCCCGCAAGCACAATGAACACGCCCGCGAAAAGCGGGTTAAGAAACCCAAGAAGGGGATTGTAAAGCACTCCGTACGGGATAAGGTTCTCCATGACCAAATCGACGCCCGCGTGATACGCAATCATAAGAATGATGGACAGTCCGCGAAGCGCGTCAAGCAGTGGGATACGCGCGGGTCTTTCAACAAGCTCCTTCATAAGCTGAATGTGCCCTTCCTAAAAAACTCATACTTGAAAATATCAGTCGATATGATAAAATAGAGGACAAGTACTCAAGAGGGAGGATAAAGAAATGGCCTATACTATCAGCGACGCCTGCATAAGCTGCGGCGCGTGCGAAAGCGAGTGCCCGACAAGCTGCATCACCGCAGGTGACAGTATCTACGTAATCGACGCGGATGCCTGCATTGACTGCGGTTCCTGCGCGGGCGTATGCCCGGTGGACGCGCCCCAAGCGAACTGAAATAAATCGCTCCGCCGCTCCCGCGGCGGAGCGATTTATTTCAGTTGACAATTGACAATGAACAATTGACACCCTCTCCGTCACGCTACGCGTGCCACCTCCCCCATAGGGGGAGGTAAGGGACGGGCGGCAGAACGCCGCCATCGCGCTAATTGTCAATTGTCAATTGTCAATTGTTCATTGTCAATTGATTATAGATTTCCCTTCTGCTTACGCCGGTGGACTGCGCGGCTTGGCGGGCGGCGTCGCGGGGGGAGACGCCGGCGGCGACCGCGGCGCGGGCAAGTTCAAGCGCGTCCCGCGTTTCAACGGCAGGGGGCGGGGCAGCGCCGTCTATCACAAGGGTGAATTCACCGCGCGGCGGCGTTTCTGTAAAGTGCGCAAGCGCCCCGTCAAGGGTAAGGCAGAGCGTTTCCTCGTGAAGCTTGGTAAGCTCGCGGCAGATAACGGCGCGGCGTTCGCCGCCGAAAACGCGCGCGAAATCCGCAAGCGTGGCAAGAAGCTTGTGCGGCGCTTCATAGAATACCATTGTCCGCCGCTCGGAAACAAGGCTTTCCAGATGCTCGCGGCGGCTTTTTTTTGCCATGGACAAAAACCCCTCGAAGCAGAAGCGCCCGGCGGGCAGACCGGACAGCGCAAGCGCGCTTACCGCCGCGCACGGCCCGGGTATCGCGCACACCGGAACGCCGCTTTCGCGGCACAGCGCAACCAAAGACTCGCCCGGGTCGCTTACCACGGGCGTCCCCGCGTCGCTTACAAGCGCGGCGCTTTCCCCGGCAAGAAGGCGCGAGACGATTACTTCGCCGCTTTCGCGCGCGTTATGCTCGTGATAGCTTACAAGCTCGGCGCGTATGTCATACCGCGCGAGCAGCTTGCGCGTTACGCGCGTATCCTCGCAGGCGATGATGCCGACCGAGCGCAAGGTTTCAAGCGCGCGCAGCGTCACGTCCCCAAGGTTGCCGATTGGGGTGGCGGTGATATACAGCGTCCCCGCCATGGACTATTCAAAATCGCCGGAGATTTCCGGCGGCTTGCTGTCGTAGATCGTTTCGCTTCCCCGGCAAAGGGCGGTGCTTCCGGTGCGCGTGATCTCAAGTATGCCGAACTCGTTAAGAATGCGGATAAGCGCCTCGGACTTGTCGATCTCCCCGGTGATTTCAAGCGTAAGGCTGTCCGCGCAAACGTCGATGGCCTTCGCGCGGAACACGTTGGCAATGTCGAGTATCTCGGCGCGCTTTCCGGGGGCGGTGGACACCTTGACAAGAAGAAGCTCGCGCATAACGCGGCTGTCGGAGGGCAAAACCTGAAGTTTTTTGACAAAAACCTGTTTTAGAAGCTGACCTACAATCTGATCTTGGGCGCGCGCGTCGCAGGTGACGATTATGGTCATGCGCGAAAAGCGCGGGTCGCCCGTCTCGCCGACGCTAAGCGAGTCGATGTTGAAGCCCCGGCGCGAAATAAGACCCGCCGTGCGTTCCAAAACGCCGGCGGAGTTGTCAACCAAAAGCGAAAGCACATGCCTGTCCATTACGTATAAACCCCTTAATCCAGAATATATGACGTGTTGCCGCGTCCGCCGGGGTTCATCATCGGGCGCACCACCGCGTCACGCGGAACGCGGCAGTCTATAAGGGCGGGGCGGCGGCTTTCAAGCGCCTCTTTGAAAAGTATCTCAAATTCCCCGACCGAGGCCGCCAAGCCGCCGTCAATGCCGTAGGAGGCGGCAAGCCGGACAAAGTCGGGCGCGCCCTCGGTTGAAGAGGCGAAGCAGCGCCCGCCGTAGAACAGCGTCTGAAGCTGGCGGATCATGCCAAGGGAATGGTTGTTGATAACGGCAATCGTTATGGGAAGGGCGTACCGCGTCACCGTGGACAGTTCCCCAAGGCTCATTTGCAAAGAGCCGTCGCCCGTTACAAGCACAACGGTCTTTTCCGGGCAGGCGGACTGCGCGCCGATTGCCGCGCCAAGACCGAACCCCATCGCCCCGGCTCCGCCGGAGGTTATGAAATGCCCCGGCCTCTCAATTCCGGCCTGCTGCGCCGCCCACATCTGATGCTGACCCACGTCCGTGCAGATAAGCGCCTCCGGCCCGGCAATCCGACCCAAAGAGGTAAGAAGCTGTTCCGGGTAGCTTGGCGCTACCGCGGCGGCTTCCTCGCGCCCAAGGGCAAGCCACTCTCGCCACTTGGGATGCGTCTGCGGCTCGGCGCGGAGAAGCGCGTCAAGCGCGATTTTCGCGTCGGAAATCAAGAAATGCTCGGGGGGAAAAAGCTTCCCCATCTCGGCACGGTCGATATCTATATGGATAAGCGGCAGACGGCCGATCAAATCCGAATTGTCGCCCAGAGAACGGTCGGAGAACCGCGTCCCCACGGCAATCAGAAGATCCGCGCGCGTAAGCGCCAGGTTTGCTTCTTTTCGCCCGTGCAGTCCGACCATACCGATGAAAAGCGGATGGGACGACGGTATAGCGCCAAGCCCCATAAGGGTTGTGACTACGGGGATATCAAGCCGCTCGGCAAGTTCGGTAAGCCGCGAGGCCGCGCCCGCGCGTATCACGCCGCCGCCGGCGAGCAGAAGCGGCGCGGAGGCCCGCTCTATGCGTGAGATAAGCTTTCCGGCGCGTATGGGCGTTTCAGAGGGAAGGGGCAGGTCTTCGTCCGGCGGGGAATACTCCGCCGTGTCGCGCATTACGTCGGCGGCGATATCGACAAGCACCGGGCCGGGACGCCCCGACACGGCAAGCCGGAACGCCTCGCGCAGTGTGCCAAGCAGCATGGAAACGCTTTTAACCTGATAATTATGCTTCGTAACGGGGATTGTCATGCCAAGGATATCGACTTCCTGAAAGCAGTCCGTGCCGATTCGCGTGGAGTGTACGTTCCCGGTGATGCACACAATCGGGACAGAATCCATGTATGCGGCGGTGATGCCCGTGCAGAGGTTTGTCGCGCCGGGGCCGCCCGTGGCGACGCAAACGCCCGGCCCGCAGGACGCGCGGGCGTAACCGTCCGCCGCGTGGGCCGCCGCCTGTTCGTGCGCGGTAAGGATATGCGTTATACGGTCGCCGGACGCGTAAAGCGCGTCAATCAAGGGCAGGACAGTGCCGCCCGGAATCCCGAAGACCGTGTCCACACCGTGTTCAAGGATGCACTCGACGATTATCTCCGCCCCCGAAACCCGCACGTCCCGCGCCCCCCCAGCCGTATTTGCATACATAATACCATACCAAGGAAAAGTCTGTCAAGAAAGGCTTTGCGCAATGTCATTGTATGTCATTTCGCGGAAGTGGTAGTATATGGACGCGCCAAGCCGGGTTACGCCGGTTCGGCATCTTATCGGAGGTGACAGCATGAGCAAACAGACCATTAAAG
>JAISVI010000150.1 GCA_031271665.1 Oscillospiraceae bacterium | reverse complement strand
CGTGGCTTCCGATGAACGTCGCCGACTTCCGTGAAGCTACAGCAGGCGGTTCTATGGTCTTCACTGTCAAAATCGTTTACAACGGAACGCTTGCCAGCAAGGTTGTCGAGAATTTCCGGCTTACCATTACCGGAATAACGAAAGATCATTTTGCGAACTACAACTACTACGACGCCAGAGCAAAAGCCATCGTTGACGCGCTGTTTAAGCCGGGTTCTAACGATAAAGCCTTGGCAGAAAAAGCCGACGGCGGCACCACGATAACGGCAGAAGTTATCGCCGCAGCAAGAACCGCGTTGGAAGCGTTGGTAACAGAGGCGACAGCCGCAGAACAAACGCTAGATACGACCGCACTTGAAGGCAGAATAGCTGCAGCGGAAGCATTGCTCACTACCCCCTGACCCACCGGTCCCACGCTCCCCCCGCATAGCAAAAGCCCCCTCGCCCGGTCAAACCGCCGGGCGAGGGGGCTTAAAACTTACGGCGAATGGCGGCGGTATCGAACAAACGGGCGGCAGAACGCCGCCCTTACGACCCTCTCCGCCGCCTGTCGGCGGCACCTCCCCCAGAAGGGGAGGCAAGGGGGATATCAATTGACAATTATGATTGGCGACATAACCGTGACCCCGCCCCCTTTACCCTCTTTAAAAAAGAGGGTGCCGTCCGCAGACGGCGGGTGTTTTGACCGTAGGGGCGGCGGCCTCTTTGAACAATTGACAATGAACAATTGACAATTGACAATTTTGCGGCGTGTTGTAGGGGCGGCGTTCTGCCGCCCGTAACCCCGGAAAATCCCGCAGGTGCGGGCGACCGAGGACGGTCGCCCCTACATTTAGTCTGTGCAAATTGGACATTCATGCGTACGCTCCCCCACATAGCAAAAGCCCCTTGACTGCCCTTGGGGAATATGGTATCATCTTTTTATAATGGGGGAGGATTTTTTATTCTGCCTTAATTGGTAACGCAAATACAGTTGCGCCTTGGGGACGTTTTGTTTTCGGGGCGTTGCTTTGCGAAAAAATCCGACCCTTAGAGTCTGCTTACCATCTGTTATGCGGCGGTCTTTTGGCTGAATTTGCGTTCCGCCGCGTCAAAATGCTCGCGAATGCACAAAGCGTTCACTGCGCTTTTTCCTTGCGGCACATCAAATCTAGCTCAAAAGCACATCCGCGAACAGACGGTAAGCAGACTCTTATATTTTAAAGGGGATGGAACAATTGAACTCGCTGGATACCTTTATCTTCATTTCTCTGGGCGTATCGCTTCTGGCCTTTCTGTTCGCGGTGTGGCTTTATAACTGGGTGAAGAAACGGCCCGCGGACAATAAGCGAATCGCCGAGGTGGGAAAGCTTATCAGCAGCGGCTCCAGCACTTTTCTGCGCAAGGAATATATCATGCTTGCCAAATTTTCCTCCGCCGTCGCGCTTTTGATCTTTGTATTCCTGCCAAGCCCCGTATGGAACGGCAACGTGACGGACAATATCTTTATGGCCGCGGCGTACCTGTGCGGAACGGCGTTTTCCGCCGTTGCGGGCGTTATCGGTATCCGCGTCGCGACAATGGCGAACATGAAGACCGCCGAGGCCGCAAAAAACGGCATAAAACCCTCGTTCATGGCGGGGTTCCGCGGCGGCGCGGTTATGGGCATGGCCGTTGTCGGCTCTACGCTTCTGGGAATTTCGCTTATACGGGCGATTACCGACGACACCTCGGTGCTTCTGGGCTTCAGCTTCGGGGCAAGCTCGCTTGCGCTTTTTGCCAAGGCCGGCGGCGGCATCTTCACAAAGACCGCCGACATAAGCGCCGACCTTGTCGGCAAGGTCGAACTTGGCATCCCCGAGGACGACCCGCGCAACCCCGCCGTTATCGCGGACAACGTGGGCGATAACGTGGGCGACGTCGCCGGGATGGGCGCTGACCTGTTCGACTCCAACGTGGCCTCGATGTCGGCGGCGCTTGTGCTTGCCGGGGTGCTTGACGGCGCGACGGGCTTTAACAACTCCGCGATGGTAATGTGCTATGCCGCCTCGGGGCTGCTTGCTTCTATCATCGGCGTGTTTATGGCCCGCATGGGCAAGGGCGGCCCCACACGCGCCCTTAATAAAAGCACGTATATCACTACGGCGATCTTTGCCGCGATAACCGCCGGGGCGACGTTCGCGTTCGGTTTCGAGTGGCGCATCTGGGGCGCAAGCATGATCGGCCTTGCCGTGGGCGTAATCATCGGCGTCGCGAGCAACTACTTCACCGACGACTCAAGGCGTCCGGTTAAAAACGCCGCGCAGGCGTCGGAGTCCGGACCCGCCCTTACGATACTGTCGGGCGTCTCCTACGGGTTTATGAGCGTGCTTCCCTCGCTTGCCGGAATCGGCGTGGCCTCGCTTGCGGCGTATAAGATCTGCGAGCCGCTTGGCGAGGGGTATCCCATGTTCGGCATCGCCATGGCGGCGGTGGGGATGCTTTCCATCGTGGGCATGATCATTTCAAACGACGCCTACGGCCCCATCGTGGACAACGCCCGCGGGCTTGCCGAAATGGGCGGGCTTGGGGACGAGGTGCTTGAAATCACAGACAAGCTGGACAGCGCAGGAAACACGGTCAAGGCCATTACCAAGGGCTTTGCCATCGGCGCGGCCGGGCTTACCGTTATCGCGCTTCTGGGGGCGTTTATAAGCGAGGTCAACACCGCCGCCGCCGAGCTTGGCGTGGCGGGACTTGCCGGGTTTGATATCATGAACCCAACCGTGTTCTTCGGGATGCTTATCGGCGCGGCGGTTCCGGCGGTATTCTCCGCGATGCTTATCCTTGGCGTGGGCCGCAACGCCCAGCGCATGGTCGCGGAGATTCACAGACAGTTTAAGGAGATAATCGGCCTTAAAGAAGGCAAAGAGGGCGTTGTTCCCGAATACGACAAATGTATCGAGATCGCCACCCACGGCGCGCTTCGCGAACTGGTACCCGCCGGGCTTGTGGCCATCGTCATAACGCTTGCGGTCGGGTTTATCGGCGGAGTTCAGGCAATCGGCGGCTTCCTTTGCGGCAACATCGTGGCGGGGCTTCTGCTTGCCCTGTTTATGAGCAACGCGGGCGGCCTTTGGGACAACGCGAAGAAGTTTATCGAGTCCGGCAAGCACGGCGGCAAAGGTTCCGACGCGCACAAGGCCGCCGTCGTCGGCGACACCGTCGGCGACCCGTTCAAGGATACGGCGGGCCCGTCTATCAACACGCAGATAACTGTCGTGTCGCTTATCTCCTCGCTCGCCGCCACGCTTTTCCTGTCTTTCTCGGCGTTCTAAAAAACGCGGGGACGGCACTGCCCCGCACCGACGCCCCTTTCAGCCCATATAATGGGATAAAACAGAAAAGGGGCTGTGAGTTAAATTGTATCCTTATGACAGGGGCGGCGTCTACCCGCCGCGCCAGCCGTACGCGCCCGCCGCCGTTTCGGATTACGGGCCGCACCCGTTCGTTACGGATATACGCAAAGCCGCGCTGAACAACACCGCGTTCCGCACAGTTTTATGGACGGGCAACCACCTTCAGCTTACGCTGATGTCCATCCCCGCGGGCGAGGATATCGGCTTGGAGCTTCACCCGAACGTTGACCAGTTCCTGCGCGTAGAGGGCGGGCAGGGTCTTGTGCAGATGGGCGGCAGCAGGGACAGCCTTACGTTCAGACAGCCGGTGTATGATGACTTCGCGATTCTTATACCGGCAGGCACATGGCATAACGTGACCAACACCGGGCAAACGCCGCTTAAACTGTACTCCGTCTACGCGCCGCCGAACCACCCTTGGGGCGCGGTGCATCAGACAAAGGCCATCGCGGAAGCCGCCGAACACTGAAAACGCCGGCGGGGGCGGCATATGCCGCCCCCGTTTTTCCTTTCGGCCGCCGCTATTCTACGCGTACATAGTAAACGCCGGTCTCGCCGGTCTTTTTCTTAATCGTGTAGGTACCCGCCTGCGTGATATTGTATTCGCATACGGTAAGGCCGGACATGCTAAACGTCTTCAGTTCGGCCGAACCGTTGGCAAGCTGAATCGCGTTGCCGCTTTTATTCTTGCGCGAACCGGCAAGGAAGTAAAGTTTTACGGGGCCGGTCGTGGTGAACGAGACGTAACCGCCGCTGTCGATCTTTACCGCCTTGGTATACGCCGTGCCGTTCAGAGACAGGGGCGTGTCGGTGTATGTGTTTGAGCTTGCCGAGAAGTATGACGGGGACTGGTTATTGTCGGGATAGAAAACCTGGATTCCGGCGGGCGGGTTGGTGGGAGGATTGGTTGGCGGGTTTGTCGGCGGAGCGGTCGGCCTTGGGGTGGTTGTGGGGCGGGGAGTTGTTGTGGGCGGCGGGTCTGTGGGCGTGATGATAATGCCGCCGGTGCCGACTGGGGTGTCCTGCACGTTCCCGGTTCCGTTATAGCCGGATACAATCGACATAAGCGCGGAGATAATGCCGTCGTTTGTGTGTTCGTTTGAGCCGAAGGCGTAAGAGATATTGCCTCTTTGCATACGCCCGGCGTAGGTCATAACGGTTTGCCGCGCGTTCTGCGCCGTCTGGACCGGCACGTTGTAATAGCCGGAGAATATGACACTGCTGTTTGTGTCGAAATTGTTATAGGATGTGCCGCCGGATTTGGCCTTAACATTGCTTGGCACGGTGCTATCCCGGCTTGTAACCTCATAGGCGTCGAACTCAACCGTGTTGGAAGAACTGTAAGGGGTATAGTATGACGTGGAATAGGCGTCCATATAGTTGCCGTACGCCTTGATAACGCCGCCGTCCTCGCCGCTGAAAGTGCCGGTGTCGTGTCCCTGCTTTGAGATAAGCATCGGGTACTTGGTCATCTCAAAGTAGTTGCTGTCCATGAAAATGCCGCGCGTTCTGTACGCCGCGCCCGCGCCGTATTTGCTTACGCCGCGGTAGTAGTTGTTATAAATGTGTACATTGCCGCTGCGTACGCGGGCGTGGCGCGAGTCGGAGTGGTCGTAATAGTTGTGGTGCAGCGTGACAAAGTCCACGGTGTCCGAGGTGCCGTTGCCGATAAGGTGGGTTTTGCCGGAATCCCAGAAGTGGTTGTAGGACGCGGTGATGTACTGCGAGTTCTTCATGTCCAGAGAACCGTCGCCCTTGACCTGGTCGGCGTCGGAGCCTTTCTGCCCGTAGAAGAAGTCATTGTTATGTATCCAAAGACTTTTGCAGTTGCTTTCGATGCCGATGCCGTCGTCCTTAAAATAAAGGATCGCGAGGTTGCGGATTTCAACGCCGCTTGTGCTTGTGATATGAAGTCCCGCGCCCAATACCGCGTCGCGCCCGACGCCTTCGATGGTCATGTTCTGGGAAACGTTATTGTTTTTGGACTTGGGTTCAAGCATCTTGTTGGAGTTCAGAAGCTTTTTGCCGTTTGCGGTGGTATGCCTGTCCAGCAGGGCATTGGAGAAGAATCCGATAAAGCGGATGGAGACAGGCCTTGTGGTGGTGTAGGTGGTGCCGACGCTGAAATAGCTGTCAAGCGCGGAAAGCGTACTTGGGGTAACGTAAATGACTTCGGCGTTTGCTTTAAGTGTGCCGTCGCTGTTATACGCGCCGGGGGTGGTGGTCACGCCCCGGGGCGAGAACGCGAAGCCCGAGCGGTCGTGGGCGCTGACGCTGACGCCGTTTACCTGGGCGGTGGAGTTTGCCATTTCGCCGCTTGCGTTCTTTGCCCGCACCTGAATGCTGTAGGTACCCGCCGAGATACCCATGACGTCTGCGCGCCAATAGGATCCCATGTTGCGGACAAGCGGTGCGTCAATCTGTGTCCATGACGAAGCGCCGGATTTTTGGTAGTAGACATTGTACCCGTTTGCCCCGCTTACGGGATTCCAGTACACGCACGCTGCCTCTATCCAGCCTTCGCTGCCGGTGATTGCGGGTGCTGCGGCCTCTGCCTGCGGCGTCATGCCGAATACCATCGTCACCAAAAACAGTAACGACAGCGCAAGGGACAGTCTTTTTTGCTTTCGCATGGCGGGTGGGCCCCTTTCAATAAATTTACGCATCCCGGCTTGGCCTTTGCCAAACACGCGGACTTGTTATAGCGGTACGCGCTGCGATGAACACAGCTTGTCCGCCGTATACATGCTAACACATGCCGAATGGGGGTTTTTGGGGGATTATGGGGAAGAAAAATTTTCTTGATTTTTTGCTGTAAAATGATAAAATGCCATTGCGACTGCACCCCCCGCTTCAGACTGGCTCTAAAGAGAGGTTTGACTTATGAAAAGAAACGTGTGCTTTCTTCTGGCGGTTTGGCTGTGCCTTGCGGGCTGTAACCCCGCCGCGCCCGCCGGACAGTTTTCTCAAGCGCCGTCTGATACCCACGAACCGACGCCAACGCCGACGCAGACCGTTACGCCGCCTCCGCCAACGCCTTCCCCCGCCCCGACGCCTTCCCCCACGCCGGTGCCTACGCCCGAACCTGTACGGGCAAAAATCCAGTTCGCCGGCGACATACTGCTTCACGCCTCCCCTATCCGGGAGGCGAAGACAGGCGACGCGACCTATGACTTCAGACCCTTCTTCGCGGCGATTGACCCGTATATCGACGGCGACCTTGCCCTTTGCAACATGGAAACGCCGGTTGACGTTTTCGGGGGGAACAAGGACATCTCCACATGGCCGCGCTTCAACGCGCCGTACGAAATCTTAGAGGCGCTTGACTTCGCGGGCTTCAACCATCTGATAAACACCAATAACCATACCTTTGACAAGGGCATGTCCGGGCTTGAAGCCACGCTTAAAAGCTTCGAGCGCGCGGGGTTTTCCTCCGACGGCGCGCGCGCGAGCAAGGAGACTTATGACATTCCGACCGTACTGGACGTAAACGGTATTAAAATCGGCATCGTGGCATACACCGACTCCGTCAACGGGCATGAGGGTCTTGTCCCGGACGAGCAGCGCGCATATGCCGTGCGCCGGTTCAGGTCTTCAAGCACTTCCGATCTGCCGCGCATGTCCGAAGACATTGCGGTTCTTCGCGAGGCGGGCGCGCAGATAGTCATCGTTTCCCTGCACTGGGGCGCGGAATACGTTGACGAGCCGAAAAAAGCCCAGCGCGAAATCGCACACGGGCTTTGCGAGGCCGGGGCAGACATTGTCCTCGGCGGCCACTCCCACTGCGTACAGCCGATAGAGTGGTACGAGCGCGCGGAAGACGCCTCGCGCTGTTTGATCATGTACTCCCTTGGCAATTTCTTTGCCGACCAGACCGCGCTTGAAGAGCCGATTAACAAGACGCAGTTCGGTATGCTTGTAAGCCTTACGCTTTTAGAAGCCCCGGACGGCGATATTATACTGGAGGACTGCGCCGCCCTTCCTACGCTGTGCTGCAAGGACGCGAGCGGCACCCTTGGCGTAAGCCACAGCATACTGCCCCTTAACGGCGGAAGCGTCGCCGTACCCGCGACCGTGACCGACGAGGGCAACCGCCAGTGGGGAAGAGTAGCGTATGAGCATGTCTACGGCATCGTGGGAAGCGAGTTTATCCGCAATCCTGCCTGAAAAGGCCGCGATTGCAGCACTTGTAGGGCGCGACGCCCTCGGCGCGCCATTTGACACCCCCTCACCTTCTCCCCGTCGGCTTTGACGCCACTGCGGCCAGAAGCGCGAAAATAAGCGCGGCGGTGACGCCGCCCGCGGCGGCGGTCGCCGGGCCGGTAAGCGCGCCGATGATTCCGCGCTGGGATACGGCCTCCCTCGCGCCGCTTGCAAGCAGATGGCCGAAGCCCGTAAGCGGTACGGTCGCGCCCGCGCCCGCAAACTCGGCAAACGGGCCGTAAAGCCCCACGGCGCTTAAAAACACCCCGATAAGCACATAGCCCGTAAGGATACGCGCGGGGGTAAGGCGCGTCCTGTCGATTAAGACCTGCCCGGCCGCGCAAAGCGCGCCGCCGATTATAAAGGAATAAAGAAACGTCATCACATTACCTCCGAAGAAAACCGAACCAAATGACAGATACCGGGTATCGAATCGCCCTGAAGCGAGGATACCTGGCTTAAAAGCGCGCCCGTGCCGCAGAAGAGAACGTTTTTCCATGTCCCGGCGCGCATTTCGTTAATTATATGCCCGCACAGCACCACCGCCGAACAGCCGCAGCCCGACCCGCCCGCGTGGACGTCCTGTTTGTCAAGGTCAAAGACCATAACGCCGCAGTCGTTATAGCGCTTCCCAAGGTCAACGCCGTCGTCAAGGAAAAGGTCGCGGACTATCTGCATCCCCACTGCGCCAAGGTCGCCCGTGACGATAAGGTCATGTTTCTCCGGGCCAAGCCCGGACTCGTTAAAGAACGCGCTTAGTGTGTCATAGGCCGCCGGAGCCATCGCGGCCCCCATGTTTGAAGAGTCCGTTATGCCCGCGTCGATGATTTTGCCCGTCGTGACATGGGTTATATGCACGCCCGAGGCGGCGGGGCGCGGCTTCTTTTTTTCAAGCAGCACCGCCCCGGAACCCGTGACGGTCCACTGGGCGGTGGGCGCGCGCTGCGCCCCGTAGTCAATCGGAAGGCGGAACTGCCGCTCGGCGGAGCAGTAGTGCGAGCTTGTAATCGCCATGGCGCGTTTGGCAAAGCCGCCGTCAATGCTCATCGCCGCCAGCGAAAGGCTTTCCGACATGGTAGAACACGCGCCGTAAAGCCCGTAGAAGGGCGCGCCCGCGTCGCGTAGCCCGAAGGAAGAACCGATACACTGGTTAAGCAGATCCCCCGCGAAAATCACGTCAAGCGAGTCCGCTTCCGCCCCCGCCTTGCGCAAAACCGCGTCAAGCGCGTACCGCTGAAGCTGGCTTTCGGCCTTTTCCCACGAGTCCTGACCAAGCAGGTCGTCCTCACAGGGAACGTCCACGCATTTCCCAAGCGGACCCTGACATTCCTTCACCCCCGCCGCGCAGGCGCAGCTTAACACCGCGGGCGGCGAGGAAAAGCGCACCGTCTGCGGCCCTATCCGCTTTTTTATGCCCATGCAAAATCACCCCGCAATGCGCTTATGTTGCGCCGCGCCGCGGGGAAATATTCTGTGCTGTTTTTTAACACAATCCGCGTTTAATGGCTTTTGTCTGCAAGTTAACGCCACAGCTCAAATAGCACAAAAAATCTTGAACGGTCGGGACGAGTATGCTATAATGCAACATGAGAGATAGTTTGTGGAGGTGATACCTGCGTGGATAAATTTGCCTTCATCGATCTGTTTGCCGGTATTGGCGGCATCCGAAAGGGGTTCGAGTTGGCCTGTGCCGAAGCGGGGTTTTCTTCTGAATGCGTTTTTACCTCTGAAATAAAACCATATGCCGCGCAGGTGCTTAAACAAAACCACCCTGCGGAAGAGATATATGGTGACATTACTCAGATTGCAGCAACGGCAATCCCCGACTTTGATTTTCTCCTCGCAGGATTTCCATGTCAGGCTTTCTCCTCTGCGGGCAAGAGATTGGGGTTTGAGGATATTCGCGGGACGCTGTTTTTTGAAGTGGCGCGGATAATAAAGGCAAGGAAACCAATTGGGTTTATTCTTGAAAATGTTGAGGGGTTAGTCAATCACGACAGGGAGAAGCCACGCGATAAAGCAGGCAAGACACTTAGAGTAATTTTAGAAACCCTTGGCGATTTGGGTTACAAAGTTTCATGGAAAGTCCTTAACGCGAAACACTTTGGAGTTCCGCAAGACCGTAAGCGCGTTTACATTGCGGGAACGCGCAAGGACTACCCTGACTTAGAAAATTTCACTGTTAAAAAAAAGAATCTTGCGGATGTCTTGCAAAAAGGACTGCCCGCTGCTGACAGCGATTTTATTCGCCTTGTGTTGAAACACTATCCTGTCGGTGAGTTATACGGGAAAGCTATCAAAGATAAGCGTGGCGGTTCAAACAACATCCACAGTTGGGATATTGAGTATAAGGGGAAAATTAGTTCCGAGCAAAGAAACCTTCTTAACGCAATGCTTAAAGAGCGCAGGAAAAAAAAGTGGGCTGAGGATTACGGTATTGATTGGATGGATGGTATGCCGTTGACTATTGACCACATACGAACATTTTTTGACCGCGCTGACTTAAAGGATATGCTTGCAGACCTTACTGAAAAGGGTTATCTAAAACAAGAGCACCCCAAAAAGAAAGATGGCAATAAGAGGGTTCAAGACACCACGTTACCGCGTGGATACAATATTGTCGCTGGGAAGATGTCTTTTGAGATAAATAAAATCCTTGACCCAAAGGGTATAGCGCCGACTCTTGTCGCGATGGATATGCGGCGCTTGTACGTCGTTGATGGCGATGGATTAAGGACGCTGTCGCTTAGAGAGGGATTACGCCTTTTTGGATATCCTGATGATTTTAAATTCGATGTATCCATAGATAATGGATACGACTTGCTTGGAAATACAGTTGCTGTCCCAGTTGTCAAGGAAGTGGCAAGCAGAGTGCTAAACGCCTGTCTTGGAGGAAAAAGGTAATGAGATGTACGGCACAAGAGGTCTGTGACAAACTGGTGAACGAAGACAGTATATTATCCAGCCAAGGCGGCATTGTGTTTACATTCGGCGGTGTGGGGATAACGGTGCGTCAAAAGGATGTCGTTGGGAATATCATGCAAGAATGGGTTCGGGGTTGGCTTGAGCGCAAAGACATCGACTTTGAGTTATCGCAAAACACACAGATGCCGCCTGACTTCTATCTCAACCCGGACAATAAGCAAGAGAATCTTTTGGAAGTCAAGGCGTTTGATAATGAAAGAGGTCCGGGTTTTGATATTGCTGATTTTAGAATGTTTGCATCGGAAGTTATTGAAAAGCCCTATATGCTTGAGGCAGATTATCTTGTGTTCGGGTATAAAATGACGGCCGGTGTTGTAACAGTAAAAAATCTATGGCTTAAAAAAGTATGGCAAATAACTTGCAGCAGCGCCAATTGGCCGATGAAACTGCAAGTTAAAGAAAGCGTAGTACATAAGATACGCCCCGGCGTGTTTTATAGCGGTCGCGCAAAGTTCAAGTCTTTTGAATGTTTAGAAGATTTTCTGTCGGCGTTGGAAGAATCAATTTATCAAAACCGTGATACTCGCGAGTTGTCACAGCAATGGAAAAACAGGTTTCTCGCAAGCTATTATGCTCATTATGGTGTGAGATTAAATATTCCTCGTTGGAGTGAAATAGCAGAAAGGTATAGGGCGCAAGGTCAATAACGCGCTTATACAAGATACCGAGCAGCCCGGATTTTTTGGGCTGCTCGGTAATCAGATGGATTCGCTGTACGATGAATGCGCATGCAGCAATGCGGACTCCGGTACTCAACGTGTATGTGTACATGAGGCTGATAGTCGCACAACCGATAAAATCATGGGTCTTTGCACTACACTATACTCTTAAAGTCATATATCCGCCCGTGTCTTTAAACCCTGCCTTACTATATATTGATTTTCCTTCATCAGAGGCATGAAGTCTAATGACTTTATAGTTTAGTAATCTGGCTTCAGAAATTACAAGTTGCAGTAATTGTGAGCCTATACCTTGCCTGCGATATTCGGGAAGTGTGTACATGTTTGTTATGTATGCGTTCTTGCCGCTGGGATTATAAGATGTCGGCGGTAATCGATAAAAGCATATTCCACTTGTAGCAACAATTTTTTGCCCGTCTGTCGCAAGCCATGAACTTAATGAACTATCAGATATGCTTGAGACAAAATAATCAAACAATTCATTGTCAATATCCTTGTCGAATACTTCACCTTCGTCAATCAACTGCTGTTTGCGATATTGAACAAGGCATTGAGCATCGTTGATGGCCGCTTTTCTGTATTCAATCATGTCTTACCTCCTCACGGTATAAATACACCGCTGCCCATATTTAGACGCACCCATGCCGTACCAATTGTTCCTACCATACGCCGCAGAGTATCCCCATAATCAAGCGGGAATCACGCACGGCGCTTTTGCGGCAGTTTGCATATACTGTTCCCCCACGTCCAATAAAGCGCATTCATCAATTCGACGTACAACGCTATTTGTATACGCCGTAAAATGCTTGAGCCAGAACCCGCTTGCTGTTGGATTAAAGCTCTCGAAGTCCACGCCTAAACTGCTATACCCTTCTGACTTCAACGCTGAAATCACATAGTTTAACAAACCTTGCACTATTCCTTTGCCACGGTACTCCGGCAGACAAAACGCACCCTTTATATTTTTCATGTCGCAGTGTTCCGCAGCAAAATTCTCTCCATCGTCCATTACCTCAATGTACGCAACAGGTTTTTCATAAAGATTTGCCGTAAATAACCTTGAATCACGAGTTTCAGCACGTTTCAACCATTTTTCCACATCAGTCGGTAAAGAGCGCATGAAGCACGGGCTTTCTCCCATATGGGCGGTCTGCAGCACTCTCATTGCACGAACTTGTTCAGCAGCGTCTTTTTCAAGTTCATGAAAAATTACCGCACTGCATAGAGCGCTTTCAAAATTAACGAGAGGTCTTACGGCATCAATGCAACGAAGCCCAAAACCATAAGTGAAAAAAGCGTTTATGGCTTGTGAATCATGGGCATAAAGTGCAATAGCGTGATATGTGATTCCGTCGCTAACCCATTTTTCGGCGGCGGCTTGATACAGTCTTTTATAAATTATACTTCTGTTTTCCAACACCGCCCCGTGTGCATGAATCGGAGTAAACGTGCCTTTTGATGCCGAACCAAACGCCTTGTCCCAAGGAACTTCGCAGCATAAGAAGCCAAGCATATTGCCGTTATCAAAAATGGCTTTACCTAATCCGTTATCTGCGAAGGGACGCAGGTCAGGAAGCGTATCAATGTTCGGCAATCCTACCACTGCCGATTTTTCATTCTCATAATTCTCCAAGGCGATTTCCCGCGCTCTGTCGATATGAGCCTTTTTGAAGCTTTCTATACGAAACATAATTACCCTTCTTTTTTATTTCTTACTTATCAGGTGCGTTCTCATTCCCCTCTTGGGAGGGGTGCCCGCAGGGCGGGGTGGGTATGCAGCATCTTCATAACGCCATCAAGATTATTAAGGACATCCCGCGCTTCAATGTGAATAATATTTAATCCCAGTCCTTCAAGATATGCGTCGCGCTCGTTATCGTATTCGGTCTTACCGTCATGTGAACTGCCGTCTACTTCAATTATAACGCCGCAATCCGCACAGAAAAAATCAACAATATAATTACCTATTATCCTTTGCCGGTCAAAGTCGTATTGTCTGAATTGCTTCTTGTTAAGCTGCTGCCACAGCAGAACCTCGCTCAAGTTTCCCGCTTTCCTCAGCTCTTTTGCCCGGTCTTTGAGCTTTCGGTTGATCGGGAGCGATATGTATTCAATATTTTGCCTCATACGACGCACCCCGTAGCTGCGCGCCAGTCCCTCCCAAGAGGGGAATTGCCGACCGCTCAAGTTTGCTTATATTGCGACATTACAATTTCCGCGCATTAAATGCGATATTTGCCATAAAAGCACCTTTCATCTATATAATACCAAGCCAAACCCATAAAGTCAATCACGCCGTTTGAATTTTCAAGAGCGGCGCGTCACCCCCGCGCGTCCGGAAGAATTACCGTTATCGCGGTACCCTCGCGAAGCCTGCTTTTAAGGCGTATTTCGCCGCCGGCGGACGCGACGATATGCTTGACGATGGCAAGCCCAAGCCCCGTGCCGCCCGTTTTTTTCGAGCGCGAGGCGTCAACGCGGTAGAAACGCTCGAAGACGCGCTGCTGCGCCTCCTCCGGTATGCCGATGCCGCTGTCGGTTACGGTTATTACCGCGCAGTCCCCCTCGCGGCGCACGGCTATTTCCGCGCTTCCGCCGGGGACGTTGTATTTAACGGCGTTATCGGCGAGGTTATAAAGCATTTCATACATAAGCGGGCGCACGCCCCGGACGGTGCCGCCGCCGGTTACGGCAAGGGTGACTTCGTGCGTCCGCGCGGATTCCTCAAGGGATTTCGCGACCTCGGCGGCAAGGGAGGCCATATCCACGCTTTCAAGGCGTTCCAAGGCCGCGCCCTCGTCAAGGCGGGATATTTTAATTATGTCGTCTATAAGCGCGATAAGCCGCGAGGACTCGGTCTTTATCCGCGCGTAGAACGCGTCCGTGTCCTGCGCCCTTACCATGCCGCCCGCAAGCATCTCGGCGGCGGCGCATATGCTTGTAAGCGGCGTTTTAAGCTCGTGCGAGACATTGGCGGCAAATTCCCGGCGCATTGTCTCGGCGTACGCGCGCTCGGTTATGTCAAGGAACAAAAGAAGCGCGCCGCTGCCCGCCGAGGGACTGCAGTACGCGCGGTATGTACGCCCGCCGTGTTCAAGGCTCATTTCCCCGCGCGACCCCTGAAGCGCGCCGGAGGCGTGGTTAAGCAGTTCCAAATCTCGCGTAAGCTGAAGCATACCGCGTCCGCGCATATCGGTTTCCGCCCCGAAAATCGCGGCGGCGGCGCGGTTTATGGAAAGTATCCGCCCCTCTTTGCCAAGCATGACGACGCCTTCGGTCATGTTTTCCATAATGGCGCCCTCGGTCTCGGTACGCTCTCTAAGCTCGTTAAGCTGGGCGGCGATATGCTCGCGCTGGCGGGCTATTGTCCTTAGCACGGGCGCAAGCTCGTCATACGCCGATTCGGCGTCGCCGTCCGGAAGCGCGGCAAGCGGCGCGATAATCCGCCGCGTAAGCCTTCCCGCAAGGACTTCGCAGAAAATAAGCGTAATCAGGATTGCGACGATAACGGGCGCAAGCGCGCCGCCGAACAGCGCGAAAATGCTTTTTTCCGTCTCGGCAAGCCTAAGAACGCTTCCGTCCGAAAGCCGCACGGCGTAATAAATCGTCTCCTCGCCGACCGTGTCGGAAAAGCGCCTGCTTTCCCCCGCGCCGTTTTCAAGGGCGGCGCGCACCTCGGCGCGGGCGGAGTGATTTTCCATCGTTTCCGCGTCGGACTGGCTGTCGAACAAGACATTCCCGTCCGGCGCGATAAGGGTTATGCGCGCCGCCGACAGCACAGCGCCCGAAAGGGCTTGGGCGTCAGACAGGTCAAAGCCGCCGTCGCGCAGTAAAAGCGCCCGTCCGCGCAGGTCGTCCCTTGCCGCGTCGGAGAACTGGCGGTAAAAGGCAAAGGACAGCCCAAGGGCGCTTAATACAAGGCTTAATGTTATAAGAAGCGTCATTCCGGCGAAGATCTTCCTCTTCAAAACGCTATTCCCCCATCTTATAGCCGACGTTCCGCACTGTCCGGATAAGCTTTCCGTAATCGCCAAGCTTCTGCCTAAGGGATTTTATGTGCATGTCCACCGTCCGGCTTTCGCCGGAGTAGTCAAAGCCCCACACCGTGTCGAGAAGCCTGTCCCGCGTAAGCACAACCCCCTCGCTTGCCATAAGCGCGCGCAGAAGCTCGAACTCCTTGAAAGTAAGCGTCACCTCGTCTTCTCCCGCTGTCACGGCGCGCTTTTCCGGGTAAAGGGCGACCGCCCCGACTTTAAGCGCGGCGGGGCTTTCCGCCGTCTCACAGCGCCGGAGAACCGTCTTCACCCGCGAAATAAGCTCCATGACGGAAAAGGGCTTTGTGACATAGTCGTCCGCGCCCATGTCAAGCCCCTTTATGCGATCCATCTCCGCGCCCTTGGCCGTAAGCAGGATAACGGGCAGACGCCGCCACGCCTGCGACTGTTTAAGCCTTCGCAGTATCGAAAGCCCGTCCTCGCCCGGAAGCATGATGTCAAGCATCAAAAGCGCGGGTATTTCCTCTTTAAGCCTTGGGAAAAGCCCCTCGCCGCTTTCAAAACCCGCCGTCTCGAACCCCGCCGTACCCAAAGCGTAGATAACCATGTCCCGGATACTGTCCTCGTCCTCCACGACCCAGACCTTCTGCACCGATGCCCCTCCTTCTGCTGATGTCAAGCGCCC